>NZ_CP022013.1:0-300000 GCF_003265225.1 Mergibacter septicus
ATGGAACAACAGCATAATGTGTCTTTATTATGGCAAGATTGCCTAACATATTTTCAGGATAAAATCTCCGATGAAACCATTCGGATTTATCTGCGTGCGTTACAAGTCTCTTTAGAAAATAATGTGTTAATTCTTTATGCTGCAAATCAATTTACAATTAACCTGCTACAAGGGAATTATTTGTATGAAATTGAAGAAACAGTACGCCATTTTTCAGGTAATAATGAGCTGACAGTGCAATTTAAGCTCGGGTTAAAACCACAAGTTACTCAACCATCGGTTAATTCTACTGTATCTACGGAGCAGCTAGCCGCAACTCAGCCAAAGACAAAATATCATTCTAATTTATTACCACAGTATGTCTTTGAGAATTTTGTAAAGGGTAATTCTAATAAATTAGCTTTAGACATTGCTCAACAAGCAGCAAGTAAGCCCGGGGATAAAAACTCTAATCCATTGGTCATTTATGGTAGCTCAGGCTTAGGAAAAACGCATTTATTACACGCAATTGGTAATGAATTGGTTAGAAATAATCCTCATGCTCGGGTGGTCTATGTTTATGCGGAAGATTTTGTAAATAAATATATTACTTCCCTTCGCTCGGGTAAAATTGAGGAGTTTAAGAGGTTTTATCGTTCAGCTGATGCACTTTTAATTGATGATATTCAATTTTTTGGACGGAGTGAGGGAACGCAGGAAGAATTTTTCCATACCTTTAATCGTTTATTTGAAAATGGGCGTCAAATTGTTTTAGCCTCAGATCGTTACCCTAAAGAAATTGAGAAGCTAGAAGAGCGTTTAAAATCTCGTTTAGGTTGGGGATTAAATATCAGTATTAAATCTCCTAATTTAGAGACTCGGGTAGCGATTTTGATGAAAAAAGCGGAAGAACATAACTTCCATTTACCAGAAGATGTCGCTTTCTTTATTGGTAAACGTCTGAAAACTAATGTGCGAGAATTAGAAGGGGCGTTAAATAATGTGATTGCTTATGGTAATTTGACAGGGAAAGAGGTAACTATTGATTTTGTACGTGATGTCTTAAAAGATATGTTAGCATCACAGGATAAATTAGTGACTATTGAAAATATTCAAAAAACAGTTGCTGAGTATTATAAGATTCGAGTATCGGATTTGAAATCGAAAAGTCGAGCAAGATCTATTACTCGTCCACGTCAAATTGCAATGGCATTAGCAAAAGAATTAACTAACCGTAGTTTGCCTGAAATTGGTAAAGAGTTTGGCGATCGAGATCATACGACTGTGTTACATGCTTGTCGCACCATTGAGAGTTTATGTAAAGAAAATAATCAAATTCAAGAAGATTTTTCTAACTTAATTAGAACGTTATCACCTTAATTAAATTTGAGTAAAAAGGTATTTATATGCAATTTATTGTCGCTAGAGAAAACCTAGTAAAGCCACTACAACAAGTTTGTGGTGTATTAAGTTCTCGTCCAAATATTCCTGTATTAAATAACCTATTAGTTGAAGTAAAAGGTGAAAAGTTAAGCTTAACTGGAACTGATATGGAAGTAGAGCTTTCTACTCAAGTACAACTTGAATCAAGCTCAAGTGATGGTACTTTTACTATTCCAGCGAAAAAGTTTTTAGATATTTGTCGGACATTGCCCGATGATGCTCAAATCAAAGTTGATTATGATGAACAGCGGGTATTAGTAACCTCTGGTCGTAGTAAATTTAATCTAGCAACCTTACCAGCCAAAGATTATCCTATTTTGTTAGATTGGCAATCTCAAGTTGATTTTGTCCTTGAACAAACAACGCTACGCAGTCTGATTGAAGCAACACAATTTTCAATGGCGAATCAAGATGCACGTTATTTTCTCAATGGTATGAAGTTTGAAACTGAAGGTAATTTAGTACGTACTGTTGCAACTGATGGTCATCGTTTAGCTGTTTGTACGCTTGCATTAGAACAAGAGATGTTATCGCATGCGGTTATTGTGCCACGTAAAGGGGTATTGGAGTTACTTCGTTTACTTGATAACAATAGTGAAGCAGCGCATTTACACATAGGAACTAATCATATTCGTGTCCAATTTGGGAGCATTATTTTTACTTCAAAATTGATTGATGGACGTTTTCCTGATTATCGTAGAGTGTTACCTCGGAATGCGGATCGTATTTTAGAAGCTGATTGGGAAACATTAAAACAAGCTTGTGTACGTGCCGCAATTTTGTCAAATGAACGTTTTCGTGGAGTTCGTTTAACCCTCAATTCAAACCAATTAACGATTACAGCCAATAATCCTGAACAAGAAGAAGCTGAAGAGATCATTGATGTTGCCTATACAGGAGAAGCAATGGAAGTTGGCTTTAACGTCAGTTATATTTTAGATGTTTTAAATGCGTTAAAATGTAAGCAAGTGCGTATTCGCTTAACAGATTCGAGTTCTAGTTGTCTGATTGAAGATTGTGATGATGCTAGTGCTGAATATGTTATTATGCCTATGCGTTTATAATCTATTTAGCTGATTAGATGGCACTTTCTCGTTTAACTATCCAACATTTTCGTAATTTAGAAGCCGTAGATTTAGAATTGAATCTAGGCTTTAATTTTTTGGTTGGAAATAATGGCAGTGGTAAGACAAGCATTCTTGAAACGATTTTTTATTTAGGCCATGGGCGTTCATTTAAAAGTAATTTAGTGAATCGAATTATTAGCTATGATCAAACTGCCTTTACACTTTATGGACGTTTACAAGAGGCACAGCATAGTTGGTCGATTGGATTGCAAAAAAACCGTCAAGGAGAAACAACGGTTAAAATTAATGGTGAAGAGGGAAATAAAATCTCAGATCTTGCGCATTTATTACCAATGCAAATTATTAGCCCTGAAGGTTTAACCTTACTAAATGGTGGACCGAGTTACCGTCGAGCTTTTTTAGATTGGGGATTGTTCCATCATCAACCTACTTTTTATTCTGTGTGGGCAAATTTGCGTCGTTTGCTTAAGCAACGGAATGCAGCTCTACAACAAGCCCGTACTTACACAGATCTTATGATTTGGGATCAGGAGTTAGTCAAATTGGCTAACCAAGTGAGTGAATGGCGAGCTAAGTACGCTGAAGCGTTACGCCCTGAAATAGAAAAAACTTGTCAATTATTTCTGCCTGAAATCGAAATTAGTATTAGTTTTCAACAGGGTTGGGAAAAAAATCAAGATTATGCCGAATTATTAGCAATGAATTTTGAACGTGATCGTGCTATTGGCTATACCGTTTCAGGACCGCAAAAAGCAGATTTTAAATTTAAAGCGAATGGCTTACCTGCTGATGATATCCTCTCTCGGGGGCAATTAAAGTTATTAATGTGTGCGTTACGTCTGGCTCAAGGTGAATTTTTGATGGCAGAAAAGCAGCGACATTGTATTTTTTTAATTGATGATTTTGCTTCAGAATTAGATCAGAATAAACGTCAATTACTTGCTGAACGTTTACAACAAAATGGTTCTCAAGTCTTTGTTACCGCAATTACCACTCAACAACTGCAGCAAATGCCTTTAGATAAGGCTAATCTTTACCAGCTTCAACAAGGTAAGGTATTGAGAATTAGTTAGATCCTTTAAGAAGGAGAGTAGTGATTATTTAAAGGTATTTATTTCACTAGCTTGTAAATATTCAGTGGTATTTTGATAGCTTGATATAAAATTAAAAGGTTAAATAATTCAATTATTTAACCTTTTAATATCTGTGGTTGGATTAGACATTAAATCTAAAGTGCATTACATCACCATCTTGAACAATATAATCCTTACCTTCTAACCGCCATTTCCCTGCTTCTTTTGCACCAGCTTCTCCTTTGTATTGAATAAAATCGTCATAACCAACGACTTCGGCACGGATAAAGCCTTTTTCAAAATCAGTATGGATAACGGCTGCTGCTTTTGGTGCGGTTGCACCGACAGGAATAGTCCAAGCTCTGACTTCTTTCACACCAGCTGTGAAATAAGATTGTAGATTAAGTAATTTATAGCCTGCACGGATAACTCGGTTTAAGCCGGGTTCATCTAAGCCAAGTTCTTGTAAGAAATCCGTTTTTTCTTCGTCATCTAACTCAGCAATTTCAGATTCAATCGCAGCACAGACAGGTACAACGACAGCCCCTTCTTTTTCGGCTATTTCACGTACTTTGTCTAAGTAAGGATTATTTTCAAATCCATCTTCATTGACATTAGCGATATACATCGTTGGTTTTAGTGTTAGAAAATTATAGCCTTTAATTGCTTGTAATTCGTCTTTATCCAAATTAATTGAACGAATCATACCTGCATTGGATAATACAGGTAAGCATTTTTCCATAATAGATAGTTCAAATTTAGCCTCTTTATCTCCGCCTTTAGCACGTTTTTGTAAACGTTGGATTGCTTTTTCACAACTATCTAGGTCAGCTAATGCTAATTCAGTATTGATGATTTCAATATCTTCCAAAGGATCGATTTTTCCTGCAACATGAACAATATCATCATTTTCAAAACAGCGAACAACATGCCCAATAGCATCTGTTTCACGAATATTTGCGAGGAATTTATTTCCGAGTCCTTCACCAGTAGAAGCCCCTTTTACCAGACCTGCAATATCAACAAATTCAATGGTTGTTGGTAAAACACGTTGTGGTTTAACAATTTCAGCCAAAGCATCAAGACGTGGATCTGGCATAGGAACAACACCAGTATTTGGTTCAATTGTACAGAAAGGATAGTTTGCTGCTTCAATACCAGCTTTAGTTAATGCATTAAAAAGAGTCGATTTTCCTACATTAGGTAATCCGACTATGCCACATTTAAATCCCATATATTTTTCCTTTAATTAAATTTTAAAACTATTTAAGCGGTTCATTGCTTTGTTTATACCGTCTTTTAATAAGATTTCGATACAGTTTTCTGCTTCTGTTAAAGCTTGATTAATTTTTTGTTTTTCAAGTGGAGAAGGTTTATTTAAGACATAATTAGAGACGAGATTTCGATCTCCCGGATGCCCAATCCCAATACGTAAACGGTAGAAATTTTTATTATTACCAAGTTGGGTAATAATATCTTTTAAACCGTTATGTCCACCGTGCCCACCACTTAGTTTGAGTTTGACACACCCAGGTGGTAAATCTAATTCATCGTGTAGAACTAAGATTTGTTCAGGTTGGATACGATAAAAGGCGGCTAAGGCTCCAACAGCTTTCCCACTTAAATTCATAAAAGTCGTTGGCACTAAAAAGCGAATTTCTTGCCCTAGAATAGAAGTACGAGCTGTTTTACCAAAAAATTTGTTTTCATCTTTGAGGCTAAAGTTAAAACGCAAGGCTAATTGTTCAATGAGCCATTCTCCAGCATTATGACGGGTTTCTTCATATTTTGCACCGGGGTTACCCAAGCCTACAATAAGTTTAATTTCAGACATAAGTATTAGATGAAATAGGTAAAAAATGGCGATTATTTTAGCGAAAAAGCAAGGTTTACTCAATTAAAATCATTGATCGTAGATGCTACTTAAAGTCACAGTCAAATAGAAAACGTTATAGCGTGATAGAATATGTTGTAGTGGTACACAAAGGTTATTTATGATATAGAAAATATAATAAAAAAGGGATCGTCTGATCCCTTCTTTATATCTTATTGCTTCATTATTTGATAATTTTAGCAACAACACCCGCACCAACAGTACGTCCGCCTTCACGGATTGCAAAACGTAAACCTTGATCCATCGCAATTGGGTGGATTAAGCTTACAGTCATTTTGATGTTATCACCTGGCATTACCATCTCAACACCTTCTGGTAATTCAATCGTACCTGTTACGTCAGTTGTACGGAAATAGAATTGTGGACGGTAACCTTTGAAGAATGGGGTGTGACGACCACCTTCTTCTTTTGATAATACGTAAACTTCTGATTCAAAATCTGTGTGTGGTGTGATTGAACCCGGTTTCGCTAATACTTGACCACGTTCGATTTCTTCACGTTTTGTACCACGTAATAATGCACCAATGTTCTCACCTGCACGACCTTCGTCAAGTAATTTACGGAACATTTCTACACCTGTTACAGTAGTTTTTGTAGTTTCTTTGATACCAACGATTTCAACTTCATCACCCGTGCGGATAATACCACGCTCTACACGGCCTGTTACTACAGTACCACGACCTGAGATTGAGAACACGTCTTCAATTGGTAATAAGAATGGTTGGTCAATCGCACGCTCTGGCTCTGGAATGTAAGTGTCTAAGTGGTTTGCTAACTCAAGGATTTTTTCTTCCCACTCTGCTTCGCCTTCTAACGCTTTTAACGCTGAACCACGAACGATTGGGCAATCATCACCTGGGAAGTCATATTGAGAAAGAAGCTCACGTACTTCCATTTCAACTAACTCTAATAACTCTTCATCATCAACCATATCGCATTTATTTAAGAATACGATGATGTATGGTACACCTACTTGGCGACCTAATAAGATGTGCTCACGAGTTTGTGGCATAGGACCATCAGTTGCTGCTACTACTAAGATAGCACCATCCATTTGTGCTGCACCAGTAATCATGTTTTTTACATAGTCAGCGTGTCCTGGACAGTCAACGTGTGCATAGTGGCGAGTTTCGGTATCGTATTCAACGTGTGAAGTGTTGATGGTAATACCACGCGCTTTTTCTTCTGGTGCATTGTCAATTTGGTCAAATGCACGTGCAGCACCACCGTAGTGTTTTGCTAATACAGTAGTGATTGCTGCAGTTAAAGTTGTTTTTCCATGGTCAACGTGGCCGATTGTACCCACGTTAACGTGCGGTTTTGTACGTTCAAATTTTTCTTTAGACATTAGAAGTCCCTCTAAACAAACACGGTTATCGATGGTGCAAAGAATACCACATTAACCAAAGATAAAGAATAGGGTTGAATATAAAGTAGGGAAAAGAATGAATAAAAAGAAGTGGTGCTGATAGGCGGATTTGAACCGCCGACCTCACCCTTACCAAGGGTGCGCTCTACCGACTGAGCTATATCAGCGACTGGAGCGGGCAGCGGGAATCGAACCCGCATCATCAGCTTGGAAGGCTGAGGTAATAGCCATTATACGATGCCCGCGTTATAAACTCATCTGTCCCATCATATAAAATGGTGGAGGGAGAAGGATTCGAACCTTCGAAGGCTGAGCCGGCAGATTTACAGTCTGCTCCCTTTGGCCGCTCGGGAATCCCTCCACATTGACTTATCTTAGGAATGGTGCCGACTACCGGAATCGAACTGGTGACCTACTGATTACAAGTCAGTTGCTCTACCTACTGAGCTAAGTCGGCGTCCTAAGCAAGTGAGGCGTATTATAGGGAAGTTTTTTTTTCTGGCAAGCCTTTTTTTCAGAAAATTCTAAATTTTTTATTGTTAGCTTTTTTATTATACAAAAATAGGTTATTTTTCATTAAATTTACATTTAAATGCGGTTTTCTGTTTATTTTTCTGGCTTTTTACTATCTCTAAATTAGGGTTTATGCTAATTTTAGCCTTGTTTTTACCTTGCCTAAATTTATTTATAGTAAAAAAGAATAATAAAAATGATGACTTTAGCTAATAGAAAGAGTAGTACATTTACTCCTTTTTTAACTTTTGATCGAACTCAATGGTCAGAATTGCGTAAAGCAGTGCCATTAAAACTGACTGAACAAGACTTAAAACCCTTATTGAGTTTTAATGATGAATTATCATTATCTGAAGTTGGGGCTATTTATCTCCCTCTGGTTAGGTTATTGAACTACTATATCAGTGAAAATCTTCGTCGCCAGACTGTATTACATCGTTTTTTAGGTATAGATCAACCAAAAGCACCTTATATTATTAGCATTGCTGGTAGTGTTGCTGTGGGTAAGAGTACAACAGCTAGGATATTGCAGTCTTTGCTTTCTTGCTGGCCAGAAACAAGGAAAGTGGATTTAATTACAACAGATGGCTTTCTTTATCCTTTAGCGGTATTAAAAGAAAAAGGGTTATTAAGTAAGAAAGGTTTTCCAATTTCTTATGATGCGCAAGCATTGATTCAATTTGTTTCAAATGTAAAGTCAGGAAAACGTAATGTTAAAGTCCCGATTTATTCCCATTTAACTTATGATATTGTGCCAGATCAGTTTATTGAAGTTGATCAACCCGATATATTGATTTTAGAAGGATTGAATGTTTTACAACGGAATAATAGCCATAATACTTATGTTTCAGATTTTGTTGACTTCTCTATTTTTGTTGATGCCGATGAAACACTGCTGAGAAGTTGGTATATCAAACGTTTTCTTAAATTTAGAAGTAGTGCCTTTACAGATCCGAATTCCTATTTTCAACATTATTCTAAATTGTCAGAGTCAGAAGCGATCGAAATCGCCTCTCAGCTTTGGGATACTATCAATGGATGTAATTTGCGTGAGAATATTTTACCGACTAGAGAACGTGCTAACCTAATTTTGACTAAAGGTGAAGATCATTTAGTAAAAAATATTAGGCTTCGCAAGTAAAAGTAGTTAGATAAATATAGAAATAGTGAATTTTTTTAATTTATTTATGATTATTCTATTTGATGTTTATCAAAGCGAATTGTGATTATTTTTAGCTTACCTCTGAGCGGAAAGTTTTATTTTAGCTTTATTGAGTTAGGCTTATATTTCAGGTACACTATGCTCCCATCTTGATACATCGTATCGTCATCAAATTTTATCCCCTTTTTTATTGAAGATTTATAGGCTATTTATGTCAACCAATTATATTTTTGTAACAGGTGGTGTCGTTTCATCATTGGGTAAAGGTATTGCTGCTGCATCTATGGCAGCGATTTTAGAAGCACGTGGCTTAAATGTTACTATGATGAAATTAGATCCTTATATTAATGTTGATCCGGGAACGATGAGCCCTACCCAACACGGTGAGGTTTTTGTCACTCAAGATGGTGCGGAAACTGATTTAGATCTAGGACATTATGAGCGTTTTATTCGCACTAAAATGACTAAGCGTAATAACTTTACAACTGGTAAAATTTATTCAGAAGTGTTACGTAAAGAACGACGTGGTGATTATTTAGGTGCAACTATTCAAGTTATTCCCCATATTACTAATGAAATCAAAGCACGAGTGATTGATGGTGCTGCTGGATATGATGTTGCGATTGTTGAAGTAGGAGGAACAGTTGGTGATATTGAATCTTTACCATTTTTAGAGGCATTACGTCAGTTAGCTGTACAAGTTGGACGTGAAAAAACGTTATTTATGCACTTAACATTAGTGCCTTATATTGCAACAGCAGGTGAAGTTAAAACTAAACCAACCCAACACTCTGTAAAAGAATTATTATCGATCGGTATTCAACCTGATGTCTTAATTTGCCGTTCTGATCGGATTATTCCAGCGAATGAAAGAGCAAAAATTGCACTATTTTGTAATGTACCAGAAAGAGCGGTCATTTCATTAAAAGATGTGAATTCAATCTATCAGATCCCAGCCTTGTTAAAATCACAAGGTTTAGATAATTTTATCTGTCAGCGTTTTCATTTAGATTGCCCAGAAGCAGATTTATCAGAGTGGGAGAATGTTTTATATTGTGAAGCAAACCCTACTGGTGAAGTAACCATTGGTATGGTTGGAAAATATACTGAATTACCAGATGCTTATAAGTCTGTGAATGAAGCTCTAAAGCATGGTGGTTTAAAAAATCGTTTAGCGGTAAATATTAAGTATATTGATTCTCAAGATGTTGAGTCTAAAGGGACTGAAATTCTAGCGGGCGTTGATGCTATTTTAGTGCCGGGTGGATTTGGTACACGAGGAATAGAAGGAAAAATTAAAACTGCACAGTATGCTCGTGAGAATAATATTCCATATTTAGGCATCTGTTTAGGAATGCAGATTGCATTGATAGAATATGCACGTCATGTTGCAGGCTTGACGGAAGCGAGTTCTAGCGAATTTGATCCTAATTGTAGTCAACCAGTAGTTGGTTTGATTACCGAATGGCAAGATGCAGATGGTAATGTTGAAACACGCTCAAGTAAGTCCGATTTAGGCGGTACGATGCGATTAGGAGCACAAGAGTGCCATCTTATCGAAGGCAGTTTAGCTCGCCAATTATATCGACAAGAAACGATCGAAGAACGTCATCGCCATCGTTATGAAGTAAATAATAAATTACTTCCACAAATTGAGAAAGCAGGGTTAAAAGTAACGGGTTGGTCAACAGATAATAAATTAGTTGAGATTATTGAAGTCCCAACTCACCCTTGGTTTATTGCGTGTCAATTCCATCCAGAGTTTACTTCTACACCTAGAGATGGACATCCTTTGTTTGAAGGCTTTATTAAAGCTGCCTATGAACACCAAAAATTATTAAATAGATAATTATTGAAACAATAGTAATAAATAAAAACGCTTGTCGAAATTGACTAGCGTTTTTTTATTATGTCTTTATCTATCTTTTTAACTTTGCGTGTATTCGATAAAAAATAGACAGAAAATGCCATTTTTTATTCTATTTCACTAAAAATTTTGAATCATTTGTTAAAAATGAAATAAAATTTCATTTTTGTTTGTGATAACGCTCACAATTCTTTAATTGTGGTGTTTTACTTTTTTTGTTTTATGTTAAGTTATTCCACGAAAACAACCGTCAATTTACGTAATGATAGTAAAGTAAAACAATTATTTATAGGGAGTATTTTATGATTGGTTTTTTAAAACCAGCTCCAGCTAAGCCGGAGTTACCAGCGGATCAGATTGATCCAACATATAGACGTTTACGTTGGCAAGTATTCTTTGGGATTTTCTTTGGTTATGCTGCTTATTATTTTGTTAGAAGTAATTTCGATTTAGCACAAAGAGGCTTAATTGAAGCCGGATTATATAATAAAGCAGAATTAGGGATTATTGGTATTGCTCCAGGTTTAGCTTATGGCTTATCTAAATTTTTAATGGGTGCAGTATCAGACCGCTCTGGTCCGAAAAAATTCTTACCATTGGGCTTAGCGTTATCTGGCTTATGTATGACCTTGATGGGATTAATGCCTTGGGCAACATCAGGCATTTTAATTATGTTTGTAATGTTATTTCTTAATGGTTGGTTTCAAGGTATGGGGTGGCCACCGTGCGGACGTTCAATGGTATATTGGTGGTCAAAGAAAGAGCGTGGAACGATTGTATCTATTTGGAATACCGCTCATAACTTTGGGGGGATTGTACCGCCATTACTCGTTGGTTTAGCAAGTACCATCTATGCAGCAAACCACCCAGAAGTAACAAAAGTTACTTTCGGGCATGTATGGCAAGAAGCATTGTATTATCCGGGTATTGCTGCAATGATTGCATCCATAGTCGTCTTTTTCGTTATGAAAGACTCGCCTCAATCTTGTGGTTTACCACCAATTGAAGTTTACAAGAACGATTATCCTGAAGATTACGATGAAAAAACTAATGAAAAACCATTATCGACTAAAGAGATTTTTGTTACTTATGTGCTAAAAAATCGCTTATTATGGTATATCGCTATTGCAAATATTTTCGTGTACTTAATCCGTTATGGAATCTTGAAATGGTCGCCAGTTTATCTCGGTGAAGTCAAACATTTTAATATTAAAGCAACTGCTTCAGCTTATGGAATTTATGAATTTGCAGCAATTCCGGGTACTTTATTCTGTGGTTGGGTTTCAGATAAAATCTTTAAAGGAAGACGTGGTTTAACTGGTCTGGTCTTTATGGCATTAGTAACTGTTGCAGTGGCTATGTTCTGGTTAAACCCAGCAACACCAGCCTCAGAAATTGCGCATTATGAAACGTTACCTTGGTATCAAAACCCATATCAATTAATGGATTTCATTTATATGACCATCATAGGATTCTTAATTTATGGCCCTGTTATGTTGATTGGCTTACATGCACTTGAATTAGCACCGAAAAATGCAGCGGGTACAGCGGCAGGTTTTACTGGATTATTTGGTTATTTAGGTGGTTCTGTGGCTGCAAGTGCGATTATCGGTTGGGCGGCTGAGAAATATGGCTGGGACGGCGGTTTCTATATTATGATTGGTGGTTCGATCCTTGCATGTGTCTTATTATTAATCACTATGGTTGAAGAAGGTAAGCATAAAGCAAAACTCACTGACCATTACGGTAAATAAGAAATAAAAACATTAAGGCGAACAGAGGTTCGCCTTTTTATTTTCGTTAAATCATAACATAAGGAGTATTTATGTCATTGAGAACAATTTTATTAGTTTTAGCGACAACAACCTCATTAGGAGGGTGTATGTTGAATACATCAGGTGAAATTCAACAAAGAATAGTGATTGCTCATCGAGGAGCTAGTGGCTATTTACCAGAACATACCTTAGAAGCAAAAGCTCTTGCTGTTGGTATGGAGGCTGATTATCTTGAACAAGATTTAGTGATGACGAAAGATAATCGTTTAGTGGTTATTCACGATCATTTTCTTGATGGCTTAACTGATGTAGCACAGAAATTCCCGAAAAGACACCTTAAAGATGGCAGATATTATGTTATGGATTTTACTTTATCTGAAATTCAAAGTTTAAATATGACTGAGAATTTTAAAGTAGAGAATGGTAAGCAGAAACAGGTGTATCCTAATCGTTTTCCAATATGGAAATCGCATTTTAAAATTCATACATTTGAAGATGAATTAGAGTTTATTCAAGGATTAGAAAAATCGACTGGAAAACGTATTGGAATTTATCCAGAGATCAAAGCGCCGTGGCTACATCATCAGGAAGGTAAAGATATTGCATTTGCCACTTTACAAGTATTGAAAAAATATGGCTATACCAGTAAAAATGATCCTGTTTATCTACAAACTTTTGATTTTAATGAATTAAAACGGATTAAAACTGAATTAGAACCTCAGTTAGGTATGGATCTAAAATTAGTACAACTTATTGCTTATACAGATTGGCAAGAAACGAAAGAAAAAAATGCCAAAGGCGAGTGGGTGAATTATGATTATGATTGGTTTTTTACACCAGGTGCAATGAAAGAAGTGGCTAAATATGCTGATGGTGTAGGACCAGCGTGGTATATGTTAATTGATGATAAGGATTCAAAGAAAGGACATTTAAAATACACGCCAATGGTGGCTGATATTGCAAGCCAAAAACTAGCATTACATCCTTACACGGTACGAAAAGATGCTTTACCGAAGTTTGTTAATAATACCAATGAATTATTTGATGCCTTATTTAACCACGCAGGTGCAACAGGTGTTTTTACTGATTTTCCTGATTTAGCCGTAAAATTTTTAAAGGGTAATGGAGAAGGTAAAAAATAGTGGTTATTTAAGAGAGAAGCATACAGTTAGGCTATGATGGACTATTCCTTGATAGCCTTTGAAATGCTAGAATAGCCACATTTTTATTACTATTTTTTATCAAGAGATTTCAAGATGCGTACCAGTAAATATTTATTATCAACCCTTAAAGAAACCCCAAATGATGCTGAGATTACGAGTATTCAATTAATGTTACGAGCAGGTATGGTCAGAAAAGTGGCGGCAGGGCTATATACTTGGTTGCCAACGGGGTTGCGTGTATTACAGAAAGTTGAAAAAGTCGTTCGGGAAGAGATGAATAAAAGTGGTGCAATAGAAGTTTCTATGCCCGTAGTACAACCAGCCGATTTATGGCAGGAATCTCAACGTTGGGAGCAATATGGTCCAGAATTATTAAGAATTAAAGATCGAGGAGATCGTGATTTTGTATTAGGTCCCACTCACGAAGAAGTCATTACTGATTTAGCACGCCGTGAATTAACTTCATATAAACAGTTACCATTAAATTTATATCAAATCCAAACTAAATTCCGTGATGAAGTTCGTCCACGTTTCGGTGTAATGCGAGCAAGAGAGTTTTTGATGAAAGATGCTTATTCTTTCCATCTTACTCAAGAATCATTACAAGAAACTTATGATGTAATGTATCAAACCTATTGTAATATTTTTGATCGACTGGAGTTAGATTATCGCCCAGTACAAGCTGATACAGGGTCTATTGGTGGTAGTGCATCACACGAATTCCAAGTATTAGCTGCAAGTGGAGAAGATGATATTGTATTCTCTACGGAATCAGATTTTGCTGCTAATATTGAATTAGCGGAAGCCGTTGCATTAGGACAACGTACCACTGCAACAGAAACATTACGTTTAGTTGATACGCCAAAGGCGAAAACAATTTCAGATCTTGTTGAACAATTTAATCTACCAATCGAAAAAACTGTCAAAACATTAATTGTTCACGCAGCAAGGAATGAACAACAAACGACACCGCAATTAGTTGCTTTAGTTGTTCGAGGCGATCATGAATTAAATGAAGTTAAAGCGGAAAAATTACCACAGGTTGCTTCACCATTAACTTTTGCCACTGATGAAGAAATTCGTGCTGTTATTGGTGCAGGAACGGGGTCACTAGGACCAATCAATTTACCTATTCCAGTTATTATCGATCGTACAGTAGCCAATATGAGTGATTTTGTAACTGGTGCAAATGTAGATGGTAAGCATTACTTTGGGGTAAATTGGGAAAGAGATCTTGCTATTCCAACGGTTGTTGATTTACGTAATGTCGTTGAAGGCGATCCAAGTCCTTGCGGTAAAGGAACGTTACAGATTAAACGAGGTATTGAAGTTGGGCATATTTTCCAACTTGGTACAAAATATTCTGAAGCGATGAAAGCACAAATCCAAGGAGAAGATGGGCGGTTGCAAACAATGATTATGGGTTGTTATGGTATTGGCGTAAGTCGAGTAGTAGCAGCGGCAATTGAACAGAATCATGATGATCGAGGTATTATCTGGACAAAAGCACTTGCACCATTCCAAGTAGCGATTGTTCCGATGAATATGCACAAATCACCAGCGGTGCAACAATATGCTGAAGAGTTATATCAAAATTTAAACACGCAAGGGATTGAAGTTCTGTTTGATGATCGTAAAGAACGCCCGGGCGTTATGTTTGCTGATATGGAATTAATTGGTATTCCTCATATGATAGTTATCGGTGAGAAAAACCTAAATAATGGGGAAATCGAATATAAAAATCGCCGTACAGGTGAAAAATTAATGATAGCAAAAGATCAGCTACTTGATTTCATTGAAAAAATCATCGCTTAATCCCAAATGGTGTGTAAAATAAGAAAAATACTCGATTTTATCGAGTATTTTTTATTGCATTCCATTTATATTGCTGTCTTGTGCTTAGTCTAATAATTTTCTGACTTTTTTAATGACTTGTTCACTTGAAATCTGTTGCATTAAATTTGAACCTTTGGCTCTGATACCCCAAGCAAGTTGATTTGAAGGCTTAGCGTATTGTTGCTGAATATTTTGTTCATAAACTGAAATAACATTGTCTAGATCGTTATAAGGTCCAGTACGTAAGGGATTATGTATCGCATATAATCCAATAACAGGTGTTTTAGCGGCAGTGGCTAGGTGGGCTGCGGCGGAGTCAGGAGTTAAAACTAAATCAACTTGTTCAATCAACGCATAAAGCTGTAATAAGGTCGTTTTCCCCACACAGTTTGTTATTTTAACTCCACTTTTTTGCATAATTTGTTGGGCTATGTTTATTTCTCGCTCAGTTGGTGCACCAGCTAAAATGACGTGGTGTCCCTGTGTAACTGCATCACGAGCTACTTCAGCATATCCTTCCACCGTCCAGTCTTTACTACTTTTACTTGAGCAAGGGCAAATTAATAGATTTTTTTGATTAGGTTGTCGCCATTGTTGCACATATTGGCGATCTTGTTGGCTTGGATTAAGATGCCATTGTGGTGGTGTAGCGGGAATACCTAAAACAGGCAAGAATGCAAAAAAACCATCTAAAACATGCGGAGTGAGAGGATCTTCAATTTTACGATTAGTAAATAACCATTGTCCTTCTCTTGCTCGTTGTTTACCAAAACCAATTTTATATTGAGCTTTAATCCCAATAGAGAGCATAGAAGCACGAAAAGCAGTTTGCATATTGAGTAAAGCGTCAAAGTTTTGTGATCTTAATTGTTGCCAGATACGCCAAATGCCTTTCCAACCTGATTTTTTATCGTAAATAACAAAATGAATACCAGATACATTCTGCATAAGTTGATATTCTGTTTTACCAATAATCCAAGTAATTTGAGTTTGCGGCCACGCAGTTTTAATTTGTTCAACGACGGCGAGAACATGACAAACATCACCGATAGCGGAAAGACGGAGAATACAGATCGATTGTGGTGGTTGTTGGAAAAGAGGCATAGCTTTCTACCTGTAACATACTGAAATGGTCGTTATTTTAAAGTAAAATAGCGCAATTCTCACGGAGATTAAGCGAGATGATGACAAAAAAGATTGAATATTTATTTCAACCGCCTTTACAAGCAATCAAAGATGAGTGGTTTCAACCTGTTGCTTGGTATCTTAAAAATCGGGTGGTTGCTACTGCTAAGGGGAGAGGCGTTACTTGGTTTTTAGAGAGTCAAGATTTGTTTGGTATAAATGCTGTCTTACGCCATTATTATCGTGGCGGAATGGTCGGAAAATTTGTGAAGGATAGATATTATTTCCAACATTTAGAGATGACCCGAAGTTTTGCTGAGTTTCGTCTTTTACAATATTTATACCAACAAGGTTTACCAGTACCTTATCCTATTGCAGCAAGAGTGATCAAGCAAGGGTGCTTTTATCAAGCAGATATTTTATTGCAACGGATAGAAAATGCACAAGATCTGACCAAAGTTTTACAGCAAGCACCACTGAGAAAAGATGTTTGGTATCAAATTGGACAACTGATTCATCAGTTACACCACCATCAAGTTTGCCATACTGATCTCAATGCGCATAATATTTTATTGCAACAACAAGATAAGATGATAAAGTTATGGTTAATTGATTTTGATAAATGTCGTATCCGTCAAGGCGAGAAGTGGAAAGCTGAAAACTTAGCGAGATTACACCGTTCGTTCCATAAAGAAGCTAAACGAATGCAGATTCACTTTGACAATGCGGATTGGCAACAGTTATTAAAGGGGTATTATGCCTAATATCAATTTTCTCTTTGTTGTAAAGCAGTAGCTACGGGGGCTGGCACTAAGCTACTTACATCACCACGATGTAAGACAATTTCACGAATCATTGTTGATGATAGATAAGCCCATTTAGCAGAAGGCGGAAAGAATAAACTTTCTACGCCTTTACTTAAAAGTCGGTTTAATTGAGCGAGTTGTACTTCATACTCAAAATCAGCAACGGTTCTTACCCCACGAATAATTCCACTGAATTGGCGTTCTTTAAGTAAATCGGCGAGCAAGCCATTAAAGCCCTCGACTTTTACATTGCTGAAATCAGCTACACTTTGTTCAACCAATTTTACTCTTTCGGCTAAACTAAACATCGGTTTTTTAGATGGGTTTTCTGCAACTGCAACTAGTACTTGTGGAAAAAGAGCTGAGGCTCGCTGGATAATATCCAGATGACCATAAGTAATAGGATCAAATGTACCGGGATAAATGACTGTTTTAACAGAAGATTGTAAGGTCATATTGTTGTCTCTTTTACTGGTAAGTAAGTTGCAATTAAGTTTAATGTACGTTGAACTGCACCTCGTTGCTGAGTTAGCAGCGAAAAATTTGCTTGCCCTAAACGTTGTCGTTGTGCCTTGGAAGTAAGAAGTAGAGTAACAGCCGTTATTAATTCTGTCGTTGCTTGTTTTGCTTGAGTAGTATCAGACTTAATGCGGATTACTCCTTCCATTTGATCTAAAGCGGTAAAAATCTCAGGAAAATTAAACGTATGCGAACCGCTAATAATCGGTAATTGCCAGATTGCCGCTTCTAAAGGATTATGCCCTCCACGAGGTACTAAGCTACCACCGATAAAAGCAAAATCTGCCATACCATAAAATAAAGGGACTTCTCCCATCGTATCGACTAATACCACTTGGGTTTTAGTCTGAGGCGGTTGTTGACTTGAACGAGTAACATAGTGAAGTGAAGTAGCCTTAATTAATTGCTCTACTTCAGCAAAGCGTTCAGAATGGCGAGGGATAATAATTAATAATAGATCAGGAAAATTAACCAATATCTGCTGAAAAGCTTTTAGAATTAATTGCTCTTCACCTGAATGAGTACTGGCAACAACCCAACACGGACGAAAGCCTGTTTGATTTGATAGCCACTGTTGTTTTAATCTTTGGCTAGCAGTAATTAACGTAGGATCAAGGTATAGATCGTATTTAAGATTACCACTACAGCTTAACTGTTTTGGTGGATAACCTAGACTTAAAAAACGTTCTGCACTAATTTGATCTTGTGCCGAAATGTGCGTTATTCCTTGCCATAATGACAACATAAATGAACGAATTTTGGCATAACGGGTGGTAGAACGAGCGGATAAACGTGCATTGATCAAAAGGGTTGGAATTTGACGCTGTTGTAATGCGGTAATTAAATTTGCCCATAATTCAGTTTCAATGATTAAAAAAAGTTGCGGTTGTAACTGATCTAAAAAACGTCGTACCGCCCCTAATAAGTCAAAGGGTAAATAGCAATGATTGACTTGATCTCCGAAGATTGTCTTTACTCGATCTGAACCTGTTGGTGTGAAGGTGGTGATAGTTAAAGGTAAGGTTGGGTATTGTTGTCGTAATGCTTTAATTAAAGGTGCCGCCGCCATCACTTCACCAACTGAAGCAGCGTGCAAAATAAGTCCATTTTTAGCGGCAGCAGGGATATTTTGATAAAAGCCATAGCGTTCTGTTAATCGAGAACGATACTTTTGCTCTTTTAAGCTACGATAAGCAAAAAACAGCAAAATTAAAGGTTGGGCTAGATAGAGTAAAAGGGTATAAATACAACGCAACATTATTAATCTATTTGTTCTCTTGTAGTTGTTCAATGCCGTTTTGACAACGAATAATTTTTTGTTCAATGGCGGCTTTTAAGCGTTGATCATTGTCTGGTAAAGCATCACGTTGAGCTTCGTGATGATAGAGATGGTAAGCGATCGCTGCAAAGCGAATATCACGTCGTTTAACTCCAGCATTAAATAGACGGGCAACAAATTCGCTGTCTTCTCGCCCCCAGCCAACAAAATCATTGTTGAAGCCATTGATAGCTAAGGCATCTTGTCGGAAAAATCCCATATTACAACCACGAATACCTTTATAGTAATCAGATTTTTCTTGATGCAATAACATATTTAACCAAGGTAAATGACAAGCCGATAAACGTTTTTCAAACCGTTTTTCAATCCCTTTTTGATACCATTTGATTTGTTGATAGTTAAGTGGATTTTGTAGAATCTCGGCTGTTTTTTCAGCAGGGAGAACGACTCGCCCACCTTGAATAAAGACATTTTTTTTAGCTGCACGTTTATGATCTGCAATAAATTGAGGGTGCATCACCATATCACCATCAATAACAACGATATAATCAGCAGTAGCTTGTGCTAATGCACGATTACGAGATTCAGCTAATTTAAAGCCATCATCTGTTTGCCAACTATGAATGAGAGGAACGGGAAAATTGGCTTGAAATTGTTGAATTACCGCAGCCGTTTCTTGGGTTGAGCCATCATCAGCGATGATTACTTGTTGTGGCAATTCAGTTTGAACGAGAACAGATTGTAAAACAGCACTTAAGGCATCTGGACGATTGTAAGTTGTAATAATCAAAGAAACGGTTAAACGATCGTTTGCTTCGGCAAGTTTTACATATTTATAGTATGATCCCATTGCATTTGCACAAGAAATGACAAATCCATCACGCCCATCAAGGATTCCTTTTTTCAGAAAATAGTGCTTAATAAAAGAAGATAACCCGTGGCTAATAGCACTTAAAATAGAGGTCTTTTTCTGAAATTTATGCTGTTCAGCAAAGAGGGTAGTATATTGCTGCATTTTTTGAATCAGACTTTCTGCACCATCGAATGAATAATGTAAAAAAGCGTTATTTAAACGAATTGTTGTAACATTGTCTGGTAATAGTAATGATTCATGGACTTGTTTAAGGTTGAAACGCACAACAGTTCGGTTATAAAGTCGATGAACATAGTCAGGATACCAGCCACAAGTTTTGATTATCTTACCTCGATAATGATTTAAACGTAATAATGCAAAAACTCTATTGGTCTGAGTTAAATCAAGCTGTTTTAATTCCTCAATTAATGCGGAAGGCAATACTTCATCGCTATCAATATTTAGAATCCAATCGTGTTTTGCATACTCAGCAGCAAGATTTTTTAATGGCCCAAATCCAATAAATGGAGAATGTTTAATTACAACATTGTCAAACTGACGTGCAATCTCAAGGGTATGATCAGTTGAACCATTATCTAAGAGTAAAATTTCATCAAAATCATTTAGGGCATTGAGTACCTGTTCAAGATATTTAGCTGAATTTTTTACTAACATAGTAACACTAATGGGTAATTTAGTATTCATTGATTATCCTTGCGATTGAAGAGAATGACAAATATGAAAAACCCCAGAATCAAAGATTATGGGGTTGTATAAGTGAGTTTTATTTAACTCGGGAAACGTATTCACCAGAACGTGTATCAACTTTGATAACTTCACCGATTTGGACGAATAAAGGAACACGAACTACCGCACCAGTGCTAAGTGTTGCTGGTTTACCACCTGTACCAGCGGTATCACCTTTAAGACCGGGATCGGTATCAACAACTTCTAATTCAACAAAGTTAGGTGGGGTAACACTAATAGGTGTGCCATTCCATAAAGTAACAATACAATCCGCTTGATCTAGTAACCATTTATCACTATCACCAACTGCTTTCGCATCAGCTGCTAATTGTTCAAAGGTTTCATTGTTCATGAAATGCCAGAATTCTTCATCTTTATATAAGAAAGTTAGATTTGTATCCATTACATCAGCAGCTTCAACCGTTGAACCAGATTTGAAGGTAACATCTAATACTTTGCCTGAAATCAGTTTACGAATACGAGTCCGTGTAAAAGCTTGACCTTTTCCCGGTTTAACAAATTCATTTTCAATGATGACACAAGGTTCACCATCTTGCATAAATTTAAGACCTGGTTTGAAATCACTGGTAGAATATGACGCCATAAAAAACCTCAATTATTAAAAAAAGCGTTTTTGATTAAAACGCAAATATTTTGTTATAACAAAGTGCTTATGATAACCCAAAAAACTATAATTAGAGAAGAAAAAAACTGGTTAGATTATTTATCTTCCGCAATTTCAGATCCGAATGAGTTACTCCAACGATTGGAATTGCCTTTAGATAGCTTCAAAAACGACTGTGCAGCACGTCGATTATTTCCGTTGCGTGTACCTTTGCCTTTTCTTGATAAAATGGAAAAAGGTAATCCGAATGATCCTTTATTCTTGCAAGTGATGACCTCGGCAAATGAATTTTTGCAAGTAGAAGGCTTTAGTCGAGATCCGTTAGAAGAACAAGATAGTGTGAATAAAGTCCCTACCATCTTACATAAATACCATAATCGGTTGCTCTTGATGGTCAAAGGAGGTTGTGCAGTTAATTGTCGTTACTGTTTTCGCCGTTATTTTCCTTATTCAGATAATCAAGGCTCTAAAATTAACTGGCAAAAAGGATTGGACTATATCGCACAACATTCAGAAATAGAGGAGGTTATCTTCTCAGGTGGTGATCCTTTAATGGCAAAAGATCGGGAATTAGATTGGCTTATTGACAATTTAGCACAAATACCACATCTACAACGTTTACGGATTCATAGTCGCTTACCTGTGGTTATTCCTCAACGAATTACCAGCGAACTTTGTCAGATACTTGCAACTTCTCGCTTACAAGCGGTGTTAGTAACGCATATCAATCATGCAAATGAAATAGATGATCTACTCACAACATATTTACAACGTTTAAAGCAAGTCGGTGTTGTATTACTCAATCAATCTGTTCTTTTAAAAGGGATTAATGATAATGCCCAGACTTTAAAAACCTTAAATGAAAAGCTTTTCTGCGCGGGTATATTTCCTTATTATTTACATTTACTTGATAAAGTAGAAGGTGCTAGCCATTTCTGGTTAAACGATCAGGAAGCTTTAGCTATTTACCACCGCCTTCAGGAAATCAGCAGTGGTTATCTTGTCCCCAAATTAGCAAGAGAAATAGCAGGTAAAGGGAGTAAAACGTTAGTCGTGTAGTAATGCTAAAATATTAAAAGCCTTTATAATATTTATTTTGATGTTATAGCACTTATATATTTTTTAGTTTTTAAATAAAGGTGGATTGCCTGCCATAAAGATATAAAGGCTAATTTATTATTAAATGTTTTTAATAATAGACAGATTATTCTAAGCTCTTTGCTAGATTCTTTTAATGAATTTAATATATCAGAGTAACTTAAGTTTTTTAATATGTTTTGGTAGTTTCTAAAGAAAGCTAAATAAATTTCATTATTAAAATTATATTTTTCGTTAAAAATAGTATAGGTTAAATGATGTAATTTAGCAGGAATTATATTAATATTTGGGGACTTATCTTTAAAAAAATCTTCTAGATTATTGATAACAAGTTGTAAACTTGCGAGTTTTTTATAATTATTTGAACGAGTAATGCTATTTTGATTGTAAGTATAACAATAAAACGACTGGTTT
Organism: Mergibacter septicus; assembly: GCF_003265225.1. Taxonomy (NCBI): domain Bacteria; kingdom Pseudomonadati; phylum Pseudomonadota; class Gammaproteobacteria; order Pasteurellales; family Pasteurellaceae; genus Mergibacter; species Mergibacter septicus. Next base: position 22,629 of record NZ_CP022013.1, read on the forward strand.
GTTTTTAATATTGTATGACTATAATACATTAATTTCGGCATGACAACTAAATCTTCACCTAAACAAATTTCTTTTATATGAGTGATATTATTATTTATATATAAACTTCTTTTAATGAGTTTTCCCCATACAGATGGAGCAGAATTCCCTTGAAATAAATCATTAATTACATCTATATTATTTAATTTTTTATTCTCAGGATATTTCCCATTTTTACGGTATATCATTTTTTGATTATAATCTTGTTGATAATAATCACTAATAACTATATCAGCATTATTATCACGAGCTAGTTTATACATATGTGATATATAGTTGTTATTTACAATATAGTCATCACTATCTATATGAAGAAGATATTCTCCTTTCGCCATTTCTATACCACTGTTTCTAGCAGCAGATAGTCCTTCATTTTTAGTTTTATTGATGAGAATAATTCTATTCTCTTTCATCATATAGTTTTTTATTATTTCTAGCGAGTTATCAGGAGAATTATCATTAACTATAATTAGTTCTATATCATTAAAATTTTGATTGATAATACTGTCTAGGCATTTAGATAAATATTTTTCAGTATTATATACAGGAATAATAACACTTATCTTCATTGTTTATCCTTATTGGTTATTGAGTTTTTTTAGTATAGAACTTATAAAGTATTCTTTTTATAACTTAATTATTTTTATTTGTTTTGTAGAAAATGTAAGCGATGCCGAGACTGAATATAGAGTTTGCGTAATCTGAGTTTTCTTAATCGCCACATTTTATGGTGATGTCGGAAACTTTGTAATTTTTTAGCTAATTTTTTTTGTTTATATGCCATAGTCTATCCCTCTTATTTCTCTTTATGTTTATGCTGTATAACACTTTTTTATATCTGGATCAATCTAGCTTTAGTATTTTTATAGTTTGTATAATACATTTAATCTTAGTGTGTTTTGTGATTAGTGTGATTGATAAAAGAGCGAAAATATGATGATAAAAAATGCTAAGTTAGTATAAAAAAAACTCAATTATTTAATAAAAGCCTTTGGTTAGCTTTTTTTTAACCATTCAAACAAAAAAGATCAAATATTCCGTTGACATTGAAAGAGAAATAAGTAGAATGCACCTCACTGATTAGGCATATAATAAAAGTGCTTAATGGTGCGGGAATAGCTCAGTTGGTAGAGCACGACCTTGCCAAGGTCGGGGTCGCGAGTTCGAGCCTCGTTTCCCGCTCCAAGCCCGGGTGGTGGAATCGGTAGACACAAGGGATTTAAAATCCCTCGGCTTTCGAGCTGTGCGAGTTCAAGTCTCGCCCCGGGCACCATTTATTAGTTAATCAGTTCTGCGGGAATAGCTCAGTTGGTAGAGCACGACCTTGCCAAGGTCGGGGTCGCGAGTTCGAGCCTCGTTTCCCGCTCCAAGCCCGGGTGGTGGAATCGGTAGACACAAGGGACTTAAAATCCCTCGGCTTTCAAGGCTGTGCGAGTTCAAGTCTCGCCCCGGGCACCATTTCCTTTTGCGGGAATAGCTCAGTTGGTAGAGCACGACCTTGCCAAGGTCGGGGTCGCGAGTTCGAGCCTCGTTTCCCGCTCCATCTGATATGTCTTATATGTCACCGGCGTGTTAGCAAAGCGGTTATGCACTGGATTGCAAATCCATGTAGCTCGGTTCGACTCCGGGACACGCCTCCATCTTCTCTGATTATTGTTTTCGAAAATTCTCTTATCACTATTTAAAAAAGAGTTTGTTATGAAAACAGTAAAAAAACCATTTATTACAACAATCTTATCAACTAAAGGCGGCGTTACTAAAACTACTAATGCAGCTAATATCTCAGCATTTTGTGCAGATCATAAAATTAAAACGTTAATGATCGATACTGATGTGCAACCATCGTTGAGTTCATATTATGAATTAGATTATTCTGCCCCAGGTGGAATTTATGAATTTATTATTAATCAAAATCTAAATACAGATGAAATTATTTCTAAAACAACTATCCAAAATTTAGATTTGATTAAATCAAATGATCCTACCGGCAAAATCAGTTTATTGTTACGTAATTCACCCGATGGGGTTATTCGTTTTAATCATTTGCTCCAACAAATTAATGATTATGATTTGATCATTATTGATACTAAAGGCAGTCGTGATATTACGTTGGAAATGAGTGTGTTGGCGAGTCATCTAATCCTTTCTCCATTGTTACCAGAATTGTTATCTACACGAGAGTTTTTGCGTGGAACACTCAGTTTATATAACGATCTACGTACATACACAAATTTTGGTTTTCAGTTGCCACCAATAAAAGCGGTTGCGAATCGGGTTGATAACACAAACGATGCGAAAGATGTTATAACTCAATTACATCAGATTTTTAAAGATGAGAATTTTAATAATACAGACAATTATTCAGTAGAATTTTTAGAACTGAATATTCCTGCACGGGTTGCATATAGAGAAGCAAATACATTGTGTATGCCTATACATCGATACCGTGAGAGTGAATTCTACACAATGAAATTATTATGCTCTCAATTATTTCCACAATTTAGTAAGTTATTTGAACCTCAATCAGTGTAATGTAGAGGAGGTTTTTGATGAAAAACTCTAACTCTACAATACTCTATTCGGCAGAGCTTGAATCAGCTGTTATTGGAGCATTATTAATTGATAATGATACATGGGATGACGTATCAGAATTACTCAATAGTGATCTATTTTATGTTCAATACAATAAAATTGCGTTTGAGGAGCTTGAAAAGCTGCTAAACAGAGGTCAATCAGTAGATATTTTAATATTAGCTGATGCAATTAAAAAACGTGTATCAGAGAGTAGCGGAATATTAGCGTATTTAGCAGAGAATATACATAATACTCCAACAGCATCAAATATTGTGGCGTATGCAAATGAATTGAATAGCTATTATAAATTACGACAGTTGTCAAAACTAGGTCATGATTTAACTCAAAATGCAACATTCAAACACAAAAAACAAATTGATAATATTATTGCTGAGACAGAAAAACGTCTATTTGATATTGCATGTGCAGAAAATAAAAATTCTGTCATTAATATTACAGAAACGTTGGAAACAGTTCTAAACAAAATTGAAACAGCTAATTCATCCACAATCAACGGTATACCTACGGGAATTCAACAAATTGATGAAATGACTACGGGATTTCAACATGGTGATTTTGTCGTAATTGCCGGTAGACCGGGAATGGGAAAAACAGCATTTACATTATCAGTTATCAAATCCGTCTTAGAATCTAAACGATCTCCTATTCAGTTTTACAGCCTAGAAATGCCTGGTGAACAAATTTTAACGCGTTTTATTTCTATGATAGGTCGAGTACCTATGCAATTCATACGTAATCCAGCATTAATGGATGATTTAGATTTTGAAGGAATATCTAATGCGATCAGAGTTCTAAAAGAATGGGAGAACGAAAATAGATTATTAATTGACGATTCATCATATCTAACACCTCAAATTTTACGTACTCGAGTACGTAAAAATACTCGAATGTATGGAAAACCAGCTGCAATTTTCATTGATTATTTACAATTAATGCGTTATCCATCGGCTCAAAATCGTTACGATGAAGTTAGCAGAATTTCTAATGAACTCAAATCTTTAGCTAAGGAAATTGGGTGTCCAGTTATTGCATTAGCTCAATTAAATCGTTGCGTAGAAGGTCGAGCGATCAAAAAACCAACAACTGCAGATTTGCGTGATAGTGGAGCTATTGAGCAAGATGCTGATGTCGTAATTCTATTACATCGAGATGAATATTATACAGAAGGCGATAGCCAAATGAGGGGGCTAGCTGAAATCATTATCGGTAAACAGAGAAATGGACCAACTGGAACCGTTATTTCTAAATTTTTCGGACAATATTCACTATTTGAAACGTATTCTCAGCCATCAAACAGCAGTAACACTGATATTATAGGAGATATTTTATGAGTAACATTTCACGAGAAGCTAGAAAAAAATCTCTGCTAAAAGGCATGAGTATAGGAATTATTGAAAATAATTCGCCTGACTATTTAACACAACAAATAGTATCAGATAAACCGGAATTAAAAACTGTCACATTATTAGAATTACGTTCGTTTGATAATAATCCACGCAAAACTAAAAATCCTAAATTTAATGAAATTAAAGAGTCAATTAGAGCAAGAGGATTAGATTTCCCACCTAATATCACGAAACGTCCAAATGACGATTTTTATATTATTGCTGATGGTGGAAATACACGGTTACAAGCATTAAAAGAATTATATGAAGAAACTCAAGATCCGAAATTTTTTTCAATTAGTTGTTTGTTTAAACCGTGGAGAGCAAATAACAATCAAATAGATGGTGAATTATCGTGCCTAATTGGACATTTAGCTGAAAATGATTTAAGAGGCGATCTAACATTTATTGAACGAGCACTAGCAATTCAACAAGTGAAATCGTTCTATGAGAAACGAGATAATAATTCTCTATCTCAGAATGAGTTAGCTAAAAAATTAACACAAGACGGTTATAGCATTTCTCGTTCACTAATTACTAAGATGGAGCAGTGTATTAATCTGTTATATCCTGCTATTCCTGAAAATTTAATGGCAGGAATGGGAAAGCCTCAAATTGAAAAATTATTAACATTATACAATTATGCTGAAATTTATTGGAATAAAAAAACAACATTTAATGAATTTAAACCAATTTGGTTAGAAATCCTCAGTGTTTTTAATCGAGATGAATCTGTTTTAGATTTACATTTATTACAAGATGAACTGATCGGAAAAATGATTAGTGAACTAGATAATAGCATTACATATCAAGAAATTCACTATGAGATTAATATAGATACAAATCATAAGCAGCGACTAAAAATAGAAAGTGAAATGGATAACGCAGTTGTGCCAGTTCCAGAAACTGAACCAACGTTATTACAAATTGGAACAAAGAATAAACCTAAAAAATCTGAAAAAACAATATCTGAAAAAACAACAGAACATCTAATTACTGATGAAACTAATAGTAGCGAAATTAATTTTATTGAACCAGTTGTGTCAGTTGATACACCATCTAATTCCAATTCAATTGATGAGGAAATACCAGAAACTGAATCAGAATTAGAATCACTAGATATTTCTCCTGCCCCAGTATTATCTCAATTTGGTATGTCTCCAGGTCTAACATTCAGTGAACAGCGTAAACAACGAGCTGAACAAAACGGTATTAGTTTTGCGAACACAGGATGTCAACCAGTTGAAGATATCTGGCAAATTTTCCCAGCATTTGATGATGTAAATAAACTAAAAATTGAGGCGTTTGGATTAGCTACAGATATTGCTCAACAAGTTGGTCTGAAATCGTTGATTCAACGCACTGCTAAATCAACAGATTTTAGTTTTACTGTTGATTTAATACCTAGTGATCTAACAGAAAATCAATTAACAGTATCTATTTATGAGTTATTGTCAATGTTAGCGACAGATGATCATAGTGAGCAATTAAATTGGAATGTTAATGAGGGAATTTTATTAACCCAAATTAATGATTTAATGCTAGTGAAAATATTTCGTTTAATTCGTGTTGTAAGACGATTAAGAGAACTAAAGTCATAAACCAGAGAGGAACTTATGATGACAATCGCAACGTTTAATCTTGCTGTTTTATCTCATGTTATGTATGAACTAAAAAATGGTAATTTACGATATTGTGAACAATTTGGTTTTACATCAACTGAATTACATGAGCTAGATAAATTAACGACTGATGAACTACATCATCTGAGTCAAACAAAAACTCCATTTATTAAAATCGGGATTAATCATGATCTATTTAATAAGATGATCTCATGTGCAAAAAATCATGCTGAAACACAGAAAATCATGGACAACGCGTTAATTCTCGGTGGTAGCATTGAGCTATTAGAAAATTTTTTTGGAGAACAGAGTGCAAAAATTAGCGAACGTAGACGATTACTGGGACAGAGTAAATCAGCAGGACGTCGTTCAACGCTAGATACTAATGAGAGTTCTAAAATTTGGTACAAGTGGAAAGCCGTTCGTGATTCAAAATTAAATTTAGATTCACTAGATGCGTTAAATATATTAATGCAAATAGCCGAATCAACTAAAGTTGATCTGACAACGGTATGGAAATTAGTGATGAGCTGGGAAAGAGAACAACAAGATGAATAATATTAAAAAATTAGAGGAAAACACTTTATTTTTTGTTGGCAATCAACATGAAACAGTTCCTCTACGATTATTACAAGATCATCATTTAACTGCTCGAGCAAAATTTGCATATCAAATTATCAAAATTCATGCTCGAGCATTTAATAGTACAGTATTTCCGAGTTACGATGAATTACAAAACCTATTATCTGATACAGCGTATAAACAGGAAAAATGCTCACGAAAAATTGTTAGTCAAACGTTATTATTACTGAGATTAACGCGGTGGCTAACATTATGTGATACATCTAGAGATGAAAAAGGTAGAATACTCGGAAATATTTATTTAATACATGATGAACCATTAAGTGTTTTAGATTGTGTTCATTTTAATGAGCAATATTTAGAGCTATTAGAAAGTTGCACAAAACATAGTGATAAAATAGTGCGAGATGTTGCAATTTCTATTACGCATGAAATCAAATCATCTCAACAATCATATTTAGTTTCACATATTGATTTAATATTAGAGCGTTATCAACATTATCAAACGAAAAATTTAACAGATCAAAAATTATCAAGTATTTTTAGCGTTAGAAAACTAAGCAAAAATCAGCAAAATTTACCTAGTTCCATTAGGGAACTAAGTGAAAATCAGCAAAATTTACCTAGTTCCATTAGGGAACTAAGCAAAAATCAGCAAAATTTACTTAGTTCCCAAGATGAAGTACTTAGTACTAGTACTATTAAATATAATAAGTACAGTACTAGTACTATTAATATTCCCAACGAATTTAATTTTTCACAATTAGAGAAAAAACGAATTTTTGATTTAATTCAGAATCTGCAATTATCATCAAAAATTGCTCAATCAGTGTTAGTAGAAGCTTGTATGCGAGTTCGAGCTGGTGGAGTTCAAAAACCATTAAATTATGTATGTCATTTGTTGCGAACGGCAAAAAAAGGAGATTTTAAAGAATTTCTAATAAATAAAAATCCAAATAAAAATCAAAGAGTTGAATCTATATCAAATATATCGACTCGTTCGGTACGTTCAAATGATGAATTACAGCTAATATCAAAAAAAGCCACGATTTTGAAAAATCAATTGCGAAGTATGTAGTGGAATAAATTATATGAAATTAATAAATAATTTTGTATTGAGTTAAAACGTATAATATTTATTATTGTTATCAAATTTAATTCATAATCAAGGAGATAACAATGAACTCAAATCAAAATCAACAACAAATAGGAGTATTATCTACTGATATTTCTATAACACTACATACTCAACACGGATTAAAAATTTGGACGGGTAGAAATAGAACTGAAAATGGTAAAAAACGTATTGTTACTATCAGTACACCTAGTATATTAAATATTCTGGGTCATATACATACTCATTCAGCAAATGACGATCCTTACGCAGATGATTATTTAATAAAAATAGAGGAGAAAATTTTAAAAAATAGACAGTTAATTAAAGAATTTACTAACTCATTAGTAGATCAATATGTAGATATATTACCGCCCGATATAAAATTAGATCGTAGTTTTAGTGTCCAACCCGTTGAAATTTCATTAAAAATCAAATCTCAAATTGGTTATCAATTAGTTTATATGATATCTGAATACGATAATTTTGCTCGTTCAATAATGACTGCTACTCATATAGCAATTATTTCGAGAAATGATGCTAATTCACGTTTAGAATCTGCTACACATTTAATTAGATCATTATATGGGTTTATTCAACGGTACAAAAATGCTGGCATTACTCGTGATGAATTAATTAATGGCACAGCACGAGCATTAGCAGTAATTGAACGTTTCGGAAAATTATCAGATGAAATTATTCATGGCACTACTCGTAGTAACTATGCACCAATAAATACTAAATTATTAAAACAAATAGAGGAATAATTTGTTATGAAGAAATCATATCATGCGTTGAATGAACAGGATTATGCGAATTTAATTTTTAACACGCCATTAAATGCAGGATTAAAAAAATTGTTTAATCCTGTATCAACCCAAGTTGATTATGAAATTCTGGAGCAGTTTTTTTTAGAATCTAGGCAATCATTAATTGAAATGGGGCAGTCAATTATACAAAAAGCTCGTTCATATCCAGTTGCACATGTTCCGTTGATTTTTATTTTAGATCATACATCTAGTTCAGGTGGCAGATTTTTGCGTTGGCGTAATCTGAAAAATAATAAAAGTGGTGAGCCTGCGTATAAATATATTTTACAGGATGAAACTGTTCCAGCTGAAATTAAACAGGCTCTTGTCGCATTAGAAAACGATAGAATTGCATTTAATATGCAGATGTCTGTTTTAAATTCAATAGTGCGACAGTTGAGAGAATGTAAAGAGAAAAATAAATCTATTTTAGAATTGAGTGGGGAATATTCTAATTAGAAAAAATAACCAACGGTGCCGCCTGGCACCAAAGATTAAAAAATAACCAACGGTGCCACCTGGCACCAAAGATTAAAAAACGAGCAATGGTTCCACCTGGAACCAAAGGTTAAAAAATGAGCAATGGTTCCACCTGGAACCAAAGGTTAAAAAATAACCAACAGTTCCACCTGTATCGTTGTATCTAAATCTTATTTTGAGTTGTACTTAAGCCCTATTTTTTATTGTAGGTAAAGATTCGATAAAAAGGCCTTTTAAAGGTAAGGGGGCGTTGCCCCCTTAACCCCCACACGAGAATGAAATTATAGGTTTTATATACAAAGTAAATCATTTGATATACATATTAAGGAGCTTCTATGGCAGGTATAAACAAAGCAATTATTGTCGGAAATCTAGGTAATGAACCCGAACTACGATCATTTCCGAATGGTGATTCAGTCGCAGTAATTAATGTGGCAACTAGTGATCGTTGGCAGGATAAACAAACAGGTGAATGGCGAGAAGTAACAGAATGGCACCGTATTGTATTCTATCGTCGATTAGCTGAAATTGTCGGTGAATATTTGCATAAAGGATCAAAAGTTTATGTCGAAGGAAAGTTTAAAACCCGAAAGTGGAAAGATGAAAATGGACAAGAACGACAAACGAAAGAGATCCAGGGAGAAATTTTACAGATGTTAGATACAAAACCACAAAATTCAAAAACACAAAATTTATCAAATAACATTCAACAATATAACGATGATGACATGTTAATCTAAATTAAGAATCTATATGTATATGAAACACCTTTTTAGAAAGGTGTTTTTTTGATTTTTTCAGTAATTAATTAGTTGTTGTTAATCCTATTTATTGTACTAAATTACATATATAGAAATAATGAGAGAGGAATGACAATGAAATTATTTTTATGTGAAAAACCTAGTCAAGGGCGAGATATTGGTAAATTTTTAGGTGCAAATCAACGCTCAGATGGATACTTATTCAGTACAGATAAAAAAATTATCGTTACATGGGGAATTGGACATTTATTAGAACAGGCGGAGCCACAAGATTATGATGAAGAATATAGACGGTGGTCATTAGATACATTACCCATTATTCCAGATCGTTGGAAAATGAAAGTTAAAAAAACTACAAGCAAACAATATAAAGTTGTGATGGCATTAATTAAAAAAGCAGACCACATTGTGATTGCAACTGATCCTGACAGAGAGGGTGAAGTTATTGCGAGAGAATTGTTAGATGCTGCTAGATATAACGGAACTATTCAACGATTGTGGTTATCTGCACTCGATGACGGCAGTATTAGAAAGGCTTTGTCAAATTTACGAGCGGATAGCGAAACAAAATCTCTCTATGATGCTGGATTAGCTAGAGCACGGGCTGATTGGTTAGTCGGTATGAATCTAACACGTTTATTTTCATTATTAGCTCAAAAAAATGGTTACAAAGGAGTGATGAGCGTCGGACGAGTTCAAAGTCCTACACTCGGTATTGTTGTACAACGAGATCGAGAAATTGAGAATTTTATCTCTAAGCCATTTTATGTTTTACCTGTTGTTTGTCGTACTAATAAAAATCAATCGTTTGTTGCGTACTGGAAAGCACATGATGAAATTTGCGATGAGGAACATCGCTGTATTGATTTAAATGCAGCAAATACTGCAGCATCAGAGTTATTAAATCAATCAATCAAAATTACTGATGTTGAAACTAAACGAGTGAAAGAAAATCCTCCGCTAGTATTTGATTTAGGTACATTACAACAAACATGTTCACGTCAGTTTGGAATGGGAGCTCAACAAGTGTTGAATATCGCTCAATCATTATATGAAACCCATAAAGCTACAACGTATCCGAGGACGGATTGTGGTTATTTACCAGAATCAATGATTGACGAAATTCCTGCTGTTTTACAATCAATTGTAAATACAAATCCTGCAATGAGAAATATTGTTCAACAACTCGATCTATCGATACGTTCTCGTGTTTGGAATGATAAAAAAATTACAGCTCACCATGGCATAATTCCGACAACACAGAAAACTGATTTATCTAAAATGAATGATGATGAAATTAAAGTTTATAATTTAATTTGTCGTTATTATATGGCTCAATTTTTACCATTATATGAAGAAGATAAAACAACGGTAATATTACAAAAACAACAACACAATTTAGTTGCAAAAGGTAAAGTTGTGGTTAGAACGGGATGGAAATTGCTATTTGCTAAACATAATACAGATGATTTAAATAATAGTAGTAATATTGATGATGAACAATCTTTACCTTCACTTTCTCAGAATGATGTTTGTACTATTGTCTCAATTGATGTTAAACAATTAAAAACAACTCCACCTAAACCGTTCACTGAGGGAACATTGATTAGTGCAATGAAAAATGCTGCTAGATTTGTGCAAAATCCACAATTAAAACAAAAATTAAGAGAAACTGAAGGGCTAGGTACCGAAGCGACTCGTGCAGATGTGATTGAAACATTATTAAAACGAAATTACCTCAAACGAGAAAAGCGTAGTATTGTCTCAACACCCGAAGGGAGAATATTAATCGATGCGTTGCCTGAAATCATTAGAGATCCTGGCATGACTGCATTGTGGGAACAGGCGTTGAATGATATAGCGGCAGGGAATATGACACTGTTAGATTTTATGTCAAAACAACGACAATTTATTTCTCGAATTGTTAGTGTATCAGCTCAATCTACAATAGCGATGAGTAATATTCCTGTTGCTCCTACAAAAATATGCCCTAAATGCGGTTCTCAAATGAGAAAACGAAATAGTAAAAATGGAGAATTTTGGGGATGTTCTAATTATCCTAATTGTGATGCTATTGAGAATATTAAGAAAAAGAGAAATTACGCTAAAAAAGAAAATGAAAATGAAATTAAAATATTAGGTGAAAAACGAAAAATTAATAGAATTCCAATATAAACCAATTGTAGACAAGTTTTTCTATATAGCATAAAATTACGATGCTTGATCGTTTGTAGTTTGTCGGTTATCAAACTACGCCCTTTAACAGCTAGCTAGTTAAATAACAAACTCTCTAGCTAGCTGTTACTCAAAATACCTTTTGTTGTATTCTGAAATGAGAATACTATTTATCAATGAAATATTTCTATTTATCAATATAGTAGAATTTTAATTTAGTTTTTTGTGAAAATTAAACTAAAATTCTACTATATTTAGTCAAAACCGATCGGCGGTGAAAAACGAAGCCCTTTGTGCAGGATTGTGCCAGATTACCGTTTAATGGTTGCATAGTAAACGGGGAAAGTGTGAAAATATAAATTAATATCACGAGGATTATTTTATATTTATCTATTTTCTATTAACCAAATTTGTCTATAAACCACCAGTATTTTATATTGGTGGTTTTTTTGTAGGTATAATTTATAAGATAATTAATAAAACATTTAATATAAAATAAACTTTTTTTATTTTTTTATCTGATTTAATGTAATCATTAAGTTAAGTCGCTATCGTTGATAGCATCTTGCTCTAGGTCTGGAATGAGCTATCCAAATGACCAAATCCCAAATAACTCAAACGCTCTGAAATGAGTTTCTATTTATATAGTGAGTGTTTATTTTTCTTTACTCTAATCTAATTTAACCCGTGCGGGAAACATTTTTCCCGAGTTGGTTAGAGATGTTTCTCCGCTTTTTTCAGGAGAAACAAATTATGACTGCTCAAACTCAACAAAAAACATATTTTAATTTACATACTACTGGTATTGGTTATTTATCTAACATTCGTGAAGTTAAACCTAAAAAAGGTGCGGCTTTTTGGGCGTGTGATATTTCAGCATTATCTGGTTCTAGTGATGATGTTCAATACACTAAATTTAGTTGTAATGTGATTGGCAAAGACGCTAGTTCATTAGTTCGCAGATGTATCGATGCTTCAGAAAGAGGATCTAAGATATTGATTAGCTTTACATTAAGCGATTTGTGGTATGACACATTCACCTATTCTAAAGGTGAAAAAGCTGGACAAGTTGGTGTAATGCTAAAAGCTCGTTTAATCAATATCAAAATGATTAAGATTGATGGAAAAGTTGTTTATAAATCTCAATCTACTCAAGAGGTAAATACTCAATCTACTCAAACAGTAGATACTCAAACAGTAGTAACTAAGAATGAATCTGAAGAACCAAAATATTCTGATTCTTTCTAAATTTTTTACTCCATGCTCCTTTGCATAATTCAATAAGACTTAACGATTTTTGTTAAGTCTTATTTACTATTTTAACCCGTGCGGGAAACATTTTTCCCGAGTTGGGTAGAGATGTTTCTCCGCTTTTTTCAGGAGAAACAAATTATGACTACTAAAACTTGGTTAGATGAATTAGGCAACAATTGGTTTAATACATTTACTGATGATGAATTAGTGATTGCATATAATAATTATGTAATTTCCAACTCCGACCCTAATAACCTCAACTCTGATTTGTCTTTGATTTATAAAGGATATGGAGAGGTTAGTTATATTTTCGGTATAGAAATCGCAGATACATGCTTTAAAAATAGTAATGTACGTTTTTCTGATTTTGTAATGAAAAATGGCAACACAATTGAAAAAGTTGATGTGCGAGAATTTATACAACACTCAATAGGCGTTGATGAGTTGAAAAACTATATTAATCATTCACCACTTCTCGTTGAATTAGAAGAATTAGTGTCATTACCGTTTTAATTAATTCTTTTAATTCATTCATCCAACAAAGACTTGATCTCGTATTAAGTCTTTGTTTCTTGTCACCATAATTAAGAAATTTCTTAATTATTATTCAAATTATCTATAAGGAGATTATTCTATGGGTCTAGATATGTATGCATTCAGTACATCAAAAAAAATTGATGTAGAAACTGATTTTAAGTTAGCTGACGATGATGAGCGTGAGTTGATCCATCAATGGCGAAAACACCCGAATTTACATGGTTGGTTTAAGAAACTCTACTTTAAAAAAGGAGGAAAAGATAGCGAATTTAATATAAATAATGTCATCATTAATAATGATGATTTAGATAAATTAGAAGATGCTATTTTAAATAATAAACTACCACACACTGAAGGATTCTTTTTTGGACGATCGTCTTTAGATGATGATGAACGCCAGGACGATCTTGATTTTATTAAGACCGCAAGAGAAGAAATTAAGGCGGGCAGATCAGTTTATTACACCTCTTGGTGGTAAATAAACATAAATTAAAAGAAAGGAGAGTAATATTATTATTCTCCTTTTTTTCATTTTTTTGGGAAATGAATTTCTACTATATTTTTCATAAAGTTTTTATCAAGATATCAAAATATTTATTTAAATTTAATAAAAAAGGTCCTTATTTATGAAAAATAAAAAACTAATTTTTTTAATTTCTACATTAGCATTTAGTTTAACTGCCTGTACAACAACATCAGTAAATACGTCTACAAAAACAACAAATAAAATAAATACTGTCAAATCGACAATTAAACCTGCAAATCATTTTATTGAACCCGATCTCTATAAATTAAATAAAAATGAATTACCCGAAGTTGTACGTTTTGATCGCTATACACTAGTATCTACCGCCCCCTTAAATTCACAAAAATATTTGCTAGATCAATTAGTACACTTGAATCTGAATATTAAACGTAATTATAGTGTTGAAACTGGATTAAAAATGCTATTAAAAAATTCTGGATTTAGTTTGTGTCAAGCAACCGTGCCAGATGTACGAACCCTTTATTCTCATCCATTACCGAAAATTCACTATAAATTTGGACCTATGCGATTACGTAATGCGGTCCAAATGTTAGCTGGGAATGCGTATCAAGCTAGTGTTAATGATGTATCAAGAGAAATTTGTTTTCATCGTCGTTTAACCACGAAGTAAGAGGTAATTATGAAGTATTATAAATTTTTCTCGTTTTTGTGTTTAGTTGTGGTTTCTAAAATAGCAATGAGTGCTGGAAATATTGAACAGTATTCTACTGTCAATATAACAAATGCTCAAAATGCGGATGATAGCCAGGCGATTGAATGGGGGTTATCAAAAGAAGAATGGCAACGCTATGAGAAATTGCGTAATGGTGAGCGTAAATTTTGGTCGCCAAATCTAGACCCATTAACAATACTTGGTATTGAAGCTAAAAATGATATCGAGCGTAAAAAATATGCTCAATTATTAGCTAAAAAAGAGTTTGAGCGAGTTGAAAAGGAACTTGCCTTTCAGCGTGCTTACGATGAGGCGTTTAAAGAGTTATACGGCAATATTCTAATTATTAAATCTGATAAAGAAAGAATCACTTTCTTTACTCGTACAAAAAATTGTCAAATTTGTGACTCAAAACTTCAGCAATTACTGTTAATGAATAAACCTGTAGATATTTATTTTATTAATAGTTCTGATAATGAAATTAGAGAATGGGCAACTCAGCGTGGTATTGATATCAATAAAGTGCGTACGAAAGAAATTACATTAAATCATGATAACGGTAATTGGATCAAATATGGTAATGGCAAAATTCCTATAGCATTTAAAAGCGGTGATGGTCTATGGGAGCAAATTTATTAATTTGGATAAATAGAATTTTAAGTGGAATTTTTATTTTTATTGCTAATTGTACTTTCGCAACAGAAATACCTACTGAGTTTCATAAAATCGCTCAAGAATACAATATTCCCGTCGAAGTTCTATATGCTGTCAGTTTAACCGAAAGTCCTAAAAAAATAGCTGGAAAAATTATACCACATCCATGGACGTTAAATGTTGAAGGACACAGTTATTACTATAAAAACCGAGAATCTGCTTGTAATGCATTATCTCAATTCGTGAAAAACATACCATTAAAACGAATCGATATTGGTATTGCACAAGTCAATATTGGCTGGAATGCACAGTATCACTTTAAACACTATTGTGATGGTTTTGATGTTGTTGATAATTTGCGATTAGCTAGTTCAATTTTGAAATATTGTTACAACGTCCACAATGATTGGCTAAAAGCAGCAGGTTGCTATCATCGCCCGAAAGGTGGTAGTCCTGCTATTCGTTATCAATCCGTGATTGCTCGTCATTTATCACATCTAAACTCAGACTATTTAGTGACTAATCAAGATTATCTCAACACTGTTCAATGGATTAATCCTGACAAAATAAACTGGATTGAACCCCAAATCGTGAAGTGGGTTTATCCTTAAGGAGTATATGATGAAAAAATTAATTGTTGGTTTATATGCAAGTGCATTTTTATTCAATTCGGCTTTTGCTGATTTAAACGTGATTGCCGATTTTGGTGGAGAGAGTGCATTACGATTTTATGAGCCGCTACAACTGCAAAATTCTCCTGAAGAAATTAAAGTAGTAAATCCAAATGCACTGCCAGCAGAATTTCATGAGAGTGATTTACTACCGATTGTTTCTCATTCCCTGAAACCAGGAAAGGTTATTCCTAGACAATTTAATTTACCTGGTATGCAACCAATTTTCTTAGTCGGTGTTGATGAGCTATCGAAAAAATGGTTAGCTCAACGTAAATCGTTATTGATTAAAATAAATGCCGTTGGATTAGTCGTTAATGTTGATGATTATGCAAAATTACAGTACATCAGACAAATTGTGCCTGAAATTTTATTACAACCCGTTAGTGCAGACGATTTAGCTCAACGCTTAAATTTATCTCACTATCCCGTTCTTATTACAGATAAAGGTCTATCGCAATGAGTGATAAACACGTCATTGAAACGGTTTTACGTCCAGCCGTTGAGTTAAATACTGCAGTTGTTGCATTTTTATCCGGTGCATTATGTTTATATGCACCGTGGGCGGTAGCACTATCTATTGATATTGGTATTGGAATGACAGTGGCATTTTGGATTTTAGCGTATATCAGATTTAAACAGGGGTGGCGGATTATTCGTTATCGTCGAAATATTCGACGCCTACCGTATTACGCTCTAACTAGTAAGCAGGTGCCAGTTAGCCAGAAATTTTTATTTTTAGGACGGGGATTCGCGTGGGAGCAAAAACATACGCAACGGTTGTATACATGTACTCGTCCGGAAGTCGCTGATTATGTTAATCCATCTAAACTATATAAAATGGCACGTTATTTTGAAAAAAAATTTGAATATTCATTTCCTGCATTAACAAAACTTTTATCAAAAGATAGTATTTTAAATCCCGTTCGTCCATTGCCTCCAGTCGGGGGAAGCCCTTTAATACATGGAATTGAATTAGAGGAAGAAGATGTTTTATTGCCACTAGGAGAACGTGTTGGGCATACAATTGTATTGGGTACAACACGTGTTGGTAAGACTCGATTAGCAGAGCTTTTAGTTACACAAGATATTCATCGTGGAAAATGTGATGAGCGAGAAGTCGTTGTTTTTTTTGATCCTAAGGGCGATGCTGATATGTTAAAGCGAATGTACGCTGAAGCGAAACAGGCGGGGCGAGAAAATGAATTTTATGTTTTTCATCTAGGATGGCCCGAAGTGTCGGCTCGTTACAATGCTGTTGGACGATTTGGACGAGTTTCTGAAGTTGCTAGTCGTATTTCAGGGCAACTCAGTAGTGAGGGTAATAGTGCTGCATTTAAAGAGTTTGCGTGGCGATTTGTTAATATTATTGCTCGAGCTCAAGTTGAACTCGGGCGTCGCCCTGATTATCCATCCATAGCTCGTTATGTGCAGAATATAGATGAGCTATTTATTGATTATACAAGACAATTTCTAACTAAATACGATCCGAGAGCGTGGGATAGTGTGGCCGTTGCAGCTGGAAAAATTAATGATAAAAATACGCCTAGAAATATGATTGGACGTGATGTGCGTGTTGTTGCATTAGAGCAGTATCTCACTCAGGCGAAAATTTACGATCATGTTCTTGATGGATTACGTAGTGCAGTGCGTTATGATAAAACCTATTTTGATAAAATTGTTGCATCGTTATTGCCATTATTAGAAAAACTAACAACGGGAAAAATTGCTGAGTTATTAGCACCAGATTATACTGATATTAATGATGAACGACCAATATTTGATTGGCAGGAAATTATTAGAAAAAGAGGTATTGTTTATATCGGGCTCGATGCACTGTCAGATACAACAGTTGCCAGTGCTGTGGGTAATTCAATGTTTGCTGATCTAGTCTCAATTGCAGGACATATCTATAAATATGGGATTGATGACGGTTTGCCCGAGCAATTACAAAGCAGTAATAAGAAAGTAGCTATTAATTTACATTGTGATGAATTTAATGAATTAATGGGGGATGAATTTATTCCATTAATTAATAAAGGCGGTGGAGCAGGAGTTCAGGTAACCGCATATACTCAAACACTTTCTGATATTGAGGCAAAATCTGGCAGTAAAGCGAAAGCTGGGCAAGTCATTGGTAATTTTAATAATCTGATTATGTTACGAGTACGAGAACCAGCTACTGCAGAACTATTGACTAATCAGTTACATGAAGTTGATATTTTGAAAAATACTACGATTTCTGGAGTAACAGATAATAGTGATCCAACTAGCAAACAAGATTTTACATCTAATACGCAAGATCGTATTAGTTCAGAAAAAGTGCCGATGATTACTCCTGCTAATGTTATGAAACTGCCTAAGGGGCAAGCGTTTGTACTTCTGGAAGGGGGAAATTTGTGGAAAATTAGAATGCCGTTACCAGTATCAGATAAAAACGATGTTATGCCTGAGTCTATTTTACAATTGAGTGAGTATATGCAAGAACAGTATCAAACGAGCGAAACCTGGTCTAAAACAGCAATAGATTATTGTCCTAGTGATGATGCTATTGCTGCATTTGAGAAATTAGTCAGTACACCAATAATAGAACCTTTAAATCAAGTTGTAAAACAAGATTCAAATGGGGAAAATTGTGGTGGATAATTTTTCACAATCACAGCAACGTGATCGCAGACAGGGATTATTATCTAAAATCTGGAATGGGGTTTGGAAAATTATTTCAGTATTAATCATTTCATTGATTTTTAGCATTATTCTTGAATGGATTGGTATTACATGGTTCTGGAGTAGTGAAGGGTGGTTACATAGTAAAACGATGATGTTGTCTGAAATGCAATGGTTCTCAAATAATTTTACGCAAAGCGTACTACATACCTCTCCTGTGCGTTTGGTTCAAAAAATTGTTGAACTTGCTCATCAATATTTATTTATTAAAAGCGGTTTGTTGGAATGGTTGAATACTAGACATCAACCTAATACATTCAGTTATACTATCTATTTTTATGCACGCTCGTATATTGAGAGTGTTGTTTATGTTACAACAACGTTTGTAATTCGTTTATTGATAATATTTTTTACATTGCCGTTGTTCGCATTATCAGCGATTGTCGGATTAACTGACGGTTTAGTTAGACGAGATTTACGACGGTTTGGTTTCGGATATGAATCAAGTTTTGTCTATCATCACGCTAAACGTACGATTATTCCAATTTTAATCGGAACGTGGCTGATTTATTTATCTATTCCATTTTCAATTTATCCAAACATAATTTTAATTCCAGCGGCGTTTTTTATGGGATTAGCTATCTCAATTATGGCGGGAAGTTTCAAGAAATATTTGTAACCAGAAAAAGAAAGGGAAATGGTAAAACCATTTCCCTTGTTGTTAAATTATTCCATTATTACGAATACAATTTTTATATAACGCCTATTATTGGCGAAGTATTAATGGTAATACCGTTAAGATAATACTAACAATTGATACCGCACCAATTGCAAATGCAACATATAATTTATTAATTACTTGGTGTAATTCTAAGCGAACTTGAGCAATATCCAATTCTAACTTAGTACTAACTTCTCGCAAGTCATCTTTTGTGATGATAAATAAGTCCTACCCAGTATTACACAATTTAAAATTAAAAATCAATAGTTTTTTGTTTTTTTTGGATAATGAAAAAACTATATATTTTTAGCAAATTTTCTTCAAACTAATAGCTCCTGATAAAACTATTTGTAAATTTTCTGGAGAATAATTTATGAAAAAATTTCTATTATTAAGTGGATGTTTGTTGCTTTATTCACCTCATCTTTATGCCTCGGAATCAGCAGAATTAGCTCAAGCGATCGCTCAATTGACTGCTGCTGAACAGTCGCTTATTCGAGCAAAAGAACAAAATACTGATATCTCTACTCGATTTTACTTTGATTATGTAAAAGCGATGCACGAAATTCAGACAGTGCGACATGGGATTTATCGTTATTTAAATAATGAACGAGCTCAACCTCGAGATCCAAATAAATTAGGCACAGTATCTGGGTTATATGAAAAACGGAGATAGAGAATGAATAGTATTTCTGTATCTACATTTGAAACGATTACTGGTAGTTCTATTGCAACAACAAATTCCCTCGTTATTGGTGTGTTTATTGCACTATTACTGTTATGTGGAGGATGGATCTGTATCAGTGCATACAACGGCTGGTCCATGGGAAATGTTAGGGATAGTACTCTGATGTCGGTAATTATTCGCTTTGCTATTTTATACTCAATTGCAACGTATTTCACGCTATCTTAAGGATTTTTATATGAAGTATTTATCATTACTTAAAAACATTACGTTAAAAACAGTTCGTTTTGTTTCAATTTCTATATTCGCATTTTTTTCAATTCATGTTTATGCTGCATTGCCAACGTTAGAAGACCCATCACGTGGACAGGGTAAGGGAGTCATAGATACAATCAAAAATTACGGTTACGACGGTATAACATTAATGGGACTACTTATTTGTGCAGTTGCATTTATCGTTGTGGCAGGAAACTCAATTGGTACATACCGTGATATCGGAGAAGGTAAGAAAAAATGGGGCGATTTAGCATTAAATGTACTTGTTGGTGTGGTTTTATTAGTAGTCATAATCTGGCTAATTACGAAAGCCAGTGAAATTCTGTAATAGAAATGGGATTTTACTATGACTAATAACACTATTCCATTTATTCCTGAACGACTCAATCGTCAGCCCGTTGTGTTTAGGGGAATGACTATTTCTGAACTATTAATTGTATTTGGTATAGGGGCGATAGTTGGTCTGGTAATGGGAATTTTGTTGATATTGTTATTAGGTGATTGGGCAATAATTCCTACCTGCATTGCGATATTTGCATTTTTATTTCTATTCTGGGGTGGTTCAATTATTTCTCGAGTAAAAAGAGGGAAGTCTGATACATGGCTTCCCCGATTTTTAGAATTTAAATTTTATCAATATCGATTCTTCTCTGTTATCAACGCCTCCACTTACTATTCAATTCGACGTGAACGTCAAATTAAATAAGGGTTTTTATGAGTAAATTTAAAAATATTCTACACGATAAACAATCGCATATTAATACATTACGTGGGATGTTAGTTGTTTTAACTTTAGTGATTGTTGTTATCGGCGTAGGGTGGTCAACAGCTCCATCTAGGCTCACAATTTATACACCACCCGATTTAAGGGCTGGCAGTCAACGCCCGTGGTGGGAAATTCCTCCTTCTACTGTTTACGGTTTTGCATTCTATATATTCCAACAACTTAATAGATGGCCCACAAACGGTCAGGTCGATTATGCCCGAAATATTAAATCTCTCACGCCGTATCTAACCCCACGTTGCAAAACATTTTTAGAAAAAGATTATCGGGATAGAGATTTATATGGGGAATTGAGAAACCGTATTCGAGGTGTCTATGAAATTCCGGGACGAGGTTTTAGTCACGAGCGAGTGACAGTTTTATCAAAAAATGATTGGAATGTAACACTAGATTTAACTACAGATGAATATTACGGCGATGAAGCTGTTAAACGCACACTAGTTCGTTATCCGATTCACGTTATTCGAAATGATGTCGATCCAGAACGCAACCCTTGGGGATTAGCGTTGGATTGTTACTATGCTACTCCTCAACGGTTAGAGCGTGCAGTAGCAGTAGATACAACAGAGAAAAAATAAGAGGCTGACAATGAAATTATTAATGCGAATTTTTCTAGTAAGTATCGGTGTATTATCTAGTTTTGCGTACGCCGATATTATTATGCAATGGCAACGAACCCCGCTTCAGATTGATTTAAATTTAGAGCAAGAACGGATTGTATTCGTTGATCGTAATATTAAAGTAGGTTATCCACCTACATTAGATAATAAGCTGCGAATTCAAAATGCGGGTGGTGTGTTGTATTTAAAAGCACTTAAACCATTTGAAAAAACTCGATTACAATTGCAAGATCTTAGTAATGGTGAAATTATTCTGTTAGATATTAGTTCAGAAGAAAATAGTCAAGAAAATAATGCGTTAGAACCAGTGAAATTAGTTTATTCAGATGGTTCGAAAGAAAAAGAGCAATCTGACGAGCAGATTGCTAGATCGGATACAACATTGCCGATACCTGCTGCATTAACGCGTTATGCTGCTCAATCGTTATATGCTCCTCTGCGTACTGTTGAACCATTAGTTGGAGTGCAATCAGTTACACCAAAATTACCCTCTAATTTAAAAACACTTTTACCGCGTTATCCATTTGTTAGTGCTACTCTGCTTACAGGTTGGAAACTAGGCAATTATGTAGTTACAGCAGTGAAATTACAAAATCATTCAGCACAACGTATAGAACTCGATCCTAGAGATTTAAATGGGCATTTTTATGCAGCGACATTTCAACATCATTTTTTAGGTGTAAAAAATTCTCCCTCTGATACAACAACTGTTTATTTGATTACTGAGGGAGATGTAGGTAATGCAATAATTCCTAATCCGATTATTAAGCGACCTATAAAAAAATAAAGGAGATCGAGATGAAATTAAGATCAAATATGATTTTGAAAGTAATTGTCCCGACAGTCGTCGTTATTTCGGTTGTTTTTATTGTAATGTTAGTTCGATCGGATAATAAAAAGTCTCAAACTCAAACAGTTACACACACAGTTTATGATTTAACGCCTGATGAATTAAGAACGCTTGGAATTGAGGGCGATACGCCGCAGGACACGATTAGAACGTTAGTCGGTACGATTAAAAAAACTAGACAGGATATTGCAGATATCCGAGCAAAAAATGATGAGTTGAGGCAAAAAAATGAATTATTGATATCAAAAAATAATGATGTAGATAGCAGAGTTGCTCAAGCTCTTGAACTAGAGAAAAGAAAGTTGCAACAAGATTTCAAAGAGCAAACTACCATGCTATTGAATGAAGTTGAAACACGATTAGCTAATTTGTCAAACAATTTGTTAGTTCAATCTCAAACAATAGATAATACGCAAACGCAATCTAATTCAGATCTACCAATTGGTTTAGGTTCTGATACAGATACAAATACAAATGAGGCTGGATTACGTTGGATAATACCCGCAGATATGCGTACGTTAGATCGAAATGGCAATCTAATTTTAGACGAAAACAATAATAGTGGGAATGGCGGATTGAGCTTTGCTAATGTGTTTAATGCATTAGATAATTCTGTTGTTGGAAAAGCACATCAAGAACTGACGGGGGTTAAAAATAATCGTCAAGAGACACCTCCTACCCCTATTTATACTATTCCAGAAAATTCAACATTAATTGGTTCAGTTGCATTAACTGCATTGTTGGGACGTGTACCGTTTGATGGTGTAGTTAATGATCCGTACCCCTTTAAAGTGATAGTTGGACGTGAAAATTTAACTGCAAATGGAATAACTCTACCTAATGTTGAGGGAGCAATATTTTCGGGAACGGCTAGTGGTGACTGGACTCTCTCGTGCGTGAGAGGAAAAGTTACCAGTATGACACTAGTTTTTAGTGATGGACGAATTAGTACGTTACCTGATAAAAGCAAAAATGGTGGCAGTGATGAGGGAATCGGCTGGATTTCAAATCCACAGGGGATCCCGTGTATTCCTGGTGATAGAAAAACTAATGCAGGTGAGTTTTTAGTAACTAATTTTCTATTAAGCGGAACGAGTTCCGCTGCTCAGGCATTTGCTCAGGGGCAGACAACAAATGCAATCAGTGAAAATGGTAATGTGATTAGTGCTGTAACGGGCAGTCAAGGAAAGTTCTTATTAGGACAGGCTCTAGGTGGCGGATTAAAAGAAAGTACAGAATGGTTTAGAAAACGTTATGGGCAAACGTTTGATGCGATTTATGTACCGCCTGGCAGTCCTGTTGTCGTCAATATTACGCAATCGTTAGATATTAATTATGACCAAAATGGACGCAAAGTTAATTATAACAGTGCGACTCAACGTTCTAAATTAGATTAGGAGTAAAATGAAAACGAAATTATGTTTACTGTTGTTCACAATTTTATTAAACGCGTGTTCAACGTCACAACAAAATTTATTACCAACGGGTGATAGCACAATGCTAGAACTCTGGAATGAAAAAACAGGGCAAGGTACGTTGAATCAAGGGAGAATCCAACTACATACACAATCACAATTGCCTCGTACTAATGTCCCTGATGAACAAGAACAACATAGTTATACTCGAGACGTAAAAAATGAAACAAAAAATCTCTTTCCACGCTTACCGAATCCTGATTTAGTGATGTATATCTATCCGCACTTATCTGATACAGGGGAGCCGTTGCCCGTACCGGGTTATTCAACAGTGATCCCTTTTTATAGCCGTGTGCAGTACGCACAACCAGGTGAACGTACGACAGATTATTAAACGGAGTAAATCAATGTTTTCATTTTTTAAACGTAATCAAGATGTTGAAACGACTGAAACAGTACAAAGTCAATATGGTCACGCATCTAAATCGCCTGTTTCACTGGCTGAACATAAAAAAATGTATGCACAATGTCCATCGTTTGTTTCTCATTTACCGTATGTCGAATTTTTAGACACAGAAAAAGCGATTTTGTTAGATGATGGTTATTCGGTTGGTGCTGTATTTGATGTTAAACCGCTCGGAACTGAAGGGCGGAGTTTAGAGTATTTAGAGTCAGTGCGTAGCCAGATTAAAGACGCATTACAGGATTCGTTTGATGAATTGGATACTAATCCATGGGTGGTGCAGTTTTTTTGTCAAGATGACGATGTAGCGACAGAATATCGCAGAACATTAGAGAATTATATTCAACCAAATGCTAAAGGATCTCAGTTTACTGAGGCGTGGCTGAATCTGATGGGAAAACATTTGCGTGATATTGCATCTCCCAATGGACTGTTTATTGATAAAAAAATTACAAACACCCCGTGGCGTGGACAATTGAGACGCACACGGATGGTGATATATCGTTATGCTAATCGTAAAACAGATACAGAATCACCGTTAGAAATGTTGAATAATATTTGTGAACGGGTCGTGAATTCATTAAATGCAGCAGGGATCAGTTTAACGAGATTAGCAGGGTATGATGTCCATCAGTGGTTATTGAAGTGGTTTAATCCTGCACCTAAATTTTGTAATTCACCAAATGAGTTTTATGAGCATTTAGCATATCGTGATCCATCTACATTTAATAATGACGAATTAATGATATGGGACGATTTTGCGGAAACAATGTTGATTAATTCACCGCTTACAAAAGGTGATTATTGGTATTTTGATGATAAACCGCATGAAGTTGTTGTCGTTGACGGTATGAGAAAACCGCCAGCCGTTGGAATTCTAACAGGTGAAATTAAACGTGGTGATAATACTAATACCTTGTTTGATTTACTGCCTGCAGGCACGATTATGTCAATGACCATGGTTGTGTATCCGCAAGATTTACTGGAGCAACATTTATTAAATATTGCAAGCAAAGCGAAAGGCGATAATGTTGAATCTCGTTATGCTAAACAAGATTGTGACACTGTGCAAGAGTATTTACGAGATAAACATAAACTATATCGTTCATCACTGTGTTTTTATATTAATGGCGATGATGAAAAAGATTTGAAGTCCCGCTCGCGTAAATTACGCTCTATTTTATTATCAAATGGGTTAGTACCTATCAACGAAGGAAATGAAGTTGCTCCTCTAAATAGTTATTTGCGTTGGTTGCCTATGTGCTTTCGCCCCGATGATGACAGAAAGCACCTTTACACTAAATTTAATTTTGTTCAGCATATTGCTAACTTATTGCCTGTTTTTGGTCGTTCGACAGGAACAGGTCATCCAGGTATTTCATTTTTTAATCGAGGCGGAGCACCGCTTGATTATGATCCGTTGAGTAAAAAGGACCGGACTAAAAACGCCCATTTATTGATGCTAGGTCCAACAGGGGCTGGAAAATCAGCGACATTAAACGGGAAAATCGCTCAATTAGTTGCGGTTCATCGTCCACGTCTGTTTATTATTGAGGCTGGGAATTCGTTTGGTCTAATGGCTGATTATGCTGAATCATTGGGTGTTAGTGTAAATAAAGTTACGTTAAAACCTGGTAGTGGTGTGACGTTGCCACTTTTTGCTGATAGTCATAAATTGATTGAAGAAATTAATATTACTCAACGTTTAGATGAACGTGCAATTGAAATAGAAGAAGAACGTGAAGCCGTATTACAAGATGACGAATCTGATGATCAGCGTGACATTCTGGGTGAAATGGAATTAACCGCAACATTAATGATTACAGGCGGTGAGGTCAAGGAATATGAAAAACTAAATCGTACAGATAAGGCGATGATTCGTCGTGCGATAATGTTAGCGGCTGAAAAAACGTATTCTGAAAAACGACAGTGTTTAACTGCAGATGTACGAGATGCATTGTATGAATTATCCCGAGATGACAGTTTGCCTGATAAACGTCGTGAGCGAGCGTATGATATGGGGGAGTCGCTCGGAATGTTTTGTCAAGCAGGATCATTTGAAAATGAATTATTTAATCAAGAGGGGCAAGCGTGGCCAGATGCAGATATTACATTAGTTGATTTGGCCACGTTTGCACGAGAGGGGTATGAATCTCAATTAGCTATCGCGTATATTTCATTAATTAATCATATCAATAGTTTAGGTGAAAAATATCAGTATGCAGGGCGTCCGCTCGTGAATATTACTGATGAGGCTCACAATATCACTCGAAATCCATTGTTAGCGAAATACCTGACTAAGGGATCCAAAATGTGGCGTAAATTGGGAATTTGGCTCTGGCTAGCAACACAGAATATGGGCGATTTTCCAAATGAATCTGCAAAAATTATTGGTATGTTGGAATGGTGGGAGTTGCTTTGTGGTGTTGATGATAATGAGTTAAAAGAGATTTGTCGTTTCAAACCACTCACTGAAGAACAGAAAAGCCTAATACGTTCTGCTCAGAAAGAGGATAGAAAATATACCGAGGGAGTAGTACTGTCAAATAATATTGAGGCGTTATTTAGAGTTGTTCCACCGAGTTTGTTTTTAGCTCTGGCAATGACAGAACCTGAAGAAAAAGCAGAACGCATGCGATTGATGAAAGAGCACAATGTCAGTGAGTTAGAGGCTGCCTATTTAGTCGCTAAATCGCTAGATAAAGCTCGAGGCATAGATAGTTAATGATTTTCTTAGAATAAGAGTTATCCATAGAAGTTGTAGATAACTGAGTGGAAATTAAAAATGTTATTAAATAATAGATTGATTCAACAAATTTTTTATTCGGTATTAACAATAGTCTGCATCATCATCTTTGTGTTCATTTTATCTAGTGTTGCAATCCATTATTTTCCTGAAACAGGCTCACTAAATCTGTTTTTTGAGAAAACATACTATTACTGGTTAATCTGGCGAATAGGATTATATGTTTTTTGTGGGCTAATGCTTTATAAACTGCGTCAGAAAAAATATAACGAGCAATGGAACAGGTTTTTTGTGCAATATTTCTTGTTAATTGGGTTTGCTGAAATAGTTAATTTGGGTAAATATTTTTTATAACATCTAAGGTTGAAAAATGACAACATTATATGTTAATGATTATTTTGAGTATTTTTTTACACTATTAGGCTGGGTAATTAATAATAATATCTGGAATCTAATGGTGGATTCGGGAGCGTTTGCTATACCGCTAGTTCTGATTGTTGTCAGGGAGTGGTTGAAAGTCAGAGAGGAGGGTGATGATGAGGGAAATAAAGGCGTTCTTTTAATGCCTCGATTAGAGCATCATCTATATTCTGCATTTTTAGTAATTCTAATAGCGTGTATTCCTAGCATAAATATTGCAGTAAATACAATACCCTATGATGTTGATTACTCTCTAAAATGCGGTTATAAAGTGATTCCGACTGAGCAGACAAAAGGATTTCAAGATTTACAAAGTTCGATTGGTAACCAATCTCCTGTTTTACCTCCGTTATGGGCATTTACTGCAACCTACAGTAAAGCAATAACGCAATCGGCGGTAACGTCAATTCCGTGCAAACCTGATTTGCGACAACTGAGTTTTGATATTAAACATACTAAAATTAAAGATCCTATTTTGCGTGATGAATATCATCAGTTTTATCAACAATGTTATGTGCCAGCTAAAACAAAATTACGTAATAGTCGAGAGAGTTTGAGTCCTGAATTAGTCAAGGATACGGATTGGGCGGGTTCTCATTATTTCTTAAAGACGAATGGATTTTATAATTATTATCACGCCAAACAACCAAATAAACGGTGGATATATGATTATGAGCGAGATAAGGGATTACCTAATACCGGTGCTGGAGGGTATCCAACCTGTGAAGAATGGTGGAGTGATGCCAGTTCAGGATTAAAAGAGCGTTTATTGGATCAGTTTGAACACTATACTAAACGTAGTGCAGGGCAAATTTTAGGTGCTAGTTATAATGATTGGACGGATCAACTAGTACGCAGTATGTTGTCAAATCCAGAAAGTATAACCGTGTCGTCAAATCAAGCAGGACAAGCGTCTCAGGGATACGGGGGCGAGCTTGGTGGAGGCGAAGGCTGGTTGAGTACGACTTGGACAGCATTGAAACGAGTTGTATCGTCAGCGGGGGTTGCAGTGGTCAGTGGTACAGCAGCGTTTGGATTTGATGCGTTACGACAGGCGTTGCCTATGGTACAGGCAATTTTAATCATGGCGTTTACAATTTGTATTCCCTTTGTTTTGTTATTTAGTGGTTATAAATTACAAACACTAGTAACGCTCATTGCCATTCAATTTAGCATATATTTTCTAACGTTTTGGTGGGAATTGGCTCGCTGGATTGATAGCAATTTAACGACGGCATTGTATAGCAGTGATACGCACAGTAGATTGTCAACCAATATTGAGGGTATTGTTAATATTGAGAATGATTTTATCAGTAATTTGATAATGGGGATGTCGTTTATTTTTCTCCCAATCTTCTGGGTGGGAGCAATGACTTGGGCAGGGCATAGAGTTGGAAATGCTATTACTAATACATTAAATAAAAGTACAGATAAGACACAAAAAGGTGGTGATGAAGGTGGAGAGATGGTCAAAACTGCTGCCAAGAAAGGCGTTAAATAAAGCAAAATAATTAAGAAAGCCAAGTATAACTTGGCTTTTTACTTTTATATTTTTGTCCAACCAGATCCTTCATTTTCTGAACTACAATAGTGGAGATTACCTTCACTATCCGTATAGAAACCACTTCCATCATCTTTGATGATTTCCATAAGCCGTTGGATTTTTATATAATTCATAAAAAGCTGCTGTACCAATAGCAGATAGTGCTAAAATCCATAACAAAGCAAAAATAGAATAGAGACCAATTGCAAGTGCTGGAAGTAAATATAGCAATTTCAAAAACTTAGGGTGTTTCCAATCAATAAAACGTTTTATCAACCGCCCTATGCGATAGCCTAAACGATACAGATGGTTTGGCTTTTTAGCATGCTGACCGTCTTTTGCTTTTCTTGCATTTGACTTCAGCGTATTGGATTTTAGCGTTTTCGTTTGCATAGCCCTACCCTTTGAAAAACTTAATATAGGTTAAGCATACACCAGTTTATTTTTTTGTACAAATTTTATTTAAGATAACTCAACAAGATACATTTGCGGGTAGAAATTGATATTTATCTTTTGATAGAAATGCAATTTTGGAGAGTAAATATCAGAAGAAAATGGTAAAATCATCATTAACAATCCAACATTAGAGTTATTAGAAGCATTTACATAATGAGCTTAGATTTTTTTGAGATAGATAAAATTAGATTAGAGGTTAATAAGAAGCTACAAAATAAAGAGAAGTTTGCTCATCAACAAGGTAGTGTGTATTTTGGTAACAAAGATATGACTTCTGTTAAATGTGTTTTAGCTGCATAAACATTATCTAAAACGTATTTTTGGTTTAAGCCCTCCGTTTCAGATATTAGAATGCTAAGATAAGAATTGAAGAACTTAATGATTTATCTCCTGCATTGCAATTTGTAATTACAAGGATTATAAAAAAATTAAAAGCCAAGTATAACTTGGCTTTTAAAATAGTGGGAACGTGAAATTTTTAGGTTATGAACAACCTAATGATTTTTCTACTGGTGATAAATAAGACTAAACAGGTTTAACAGGCATCGCAAACTGTCTTTATGATGTGTCTGATTATAGCAATATTGAAGGTATAGATAGATTAGAAACAGTATGGGAACACGCCACACGCTTACGCACAGTAATGGATGCTAAAGTTCATTGGTACACTCCTAAGCGTGGTTTAAATGAAAGTGATAACTTTACACTTATCTCACTTCAAAATATTGGTGATTACCTAGATAAACAATATCCACCCGCGGTGTTTTTGATGATGATTTTTGTACCGCAAAAAGGAAAATGGCGTAACTTTATCGTATTAAGTTTCCCAGAAAGATTAGGTAGCTAAACAGGCTTTAGTAGTATTGTCTATGAAACTGAATCCAATTTGGATAATGAAGCATTAACTCAAAAACTAGTCAAGATATTGGTTGATATAGTTCAGCTAGGAGCTATTGAATCAGAATACGTTGATGCTTACAATGGGCGAATGACCATATTTATACATCGTAAGGGGAAAAATAATAACTGGGTTTGGAATGGGATAAAAAAATTACTCTAATTTTTAGAAAATCATAATGAATAGAATTATTACAGTAATAATTGATATAATAATGTAGCATAGAATACTTTTGTATTAAAAGCAGGAAATTTCGGTAAATTTTATTCTTGTATGTCAAGAACTATTTGTTGTTCCTCACCTAGAATTTGTGAAAAGCGTGGTTCGCATTCAATTGGTACAATGAATATGAGTAATTTATCAAAACTAATTCCTAATCTGTGAGAAATATGGTCGTTCTAAGAAATCTTATACAAACTTATTTAAAGTTTAGCTTTTAAATATTAAATTTAACAATTAATCCTAAAGTGTAAAAATATGAACAATAAACCATTAGATATTGATGTTCAACATATCGAAAACGAAAGTGATGTTGAACAAAAATTTATTATGCCAATGCTACTTAAAGAGCATCCATATGGTCTATCAATACCAGCAAAGAATATAAAAACTAAACAATCAATACCATCATCACGAATAGGTAAAGGTAGTGATAAAAAATACTATGTTCCAGATTACATTGTGACTTCAAAAGCATATCCAGTTCTTGTTATAGAAGCTAAATCACCAAAAGAAGAATTAAATGAAGGATGGAGAGAAGCTAGGTTGTATGCTCATGAATTAAATTCAAAATATGGTGAAATAAACCCCGTAAAATATGTAATGGCTACAAATGGTAAGATTATATGGTATGGAACTCCTGATAACTCAAATCCTAAAGGGATCATAGAGGTAAATGATTATTTATATAATTCAGACTTTCATGAAATGATAAAATTTATTTCTTTCAGTCAAATAGAAAACTATACGCAAACATTAATAAACAAGTTAAAACCTAAAATCTTTACTCAAGCTAGAAAGGTTGTTGGGGGAAGCTCAATTCAAAATGAAGAAATCCCTAAGAATCAATTCGGATTATCTATATCAGATTCTTTCGGAAAAATATTTAATCCAGAAAGTATAGATGATAGACGTTATATTGTAGAAAAAGGCTATATATCTTCTAAATTAAATAAAAGAAGTATGGAAGATATAGATAAAGTAGTTAAAGCAGCTAAATTACCATCAACTCAAGATGGGATTGAATTAATTAATTTATCTGAACCAAATGAATTTAAAGAGCAGATAGGAAAAAACATCAATAAAAATCTATTCCCAAATAAAGTTATGCTTATTATAGGTGGAGTTGGTTCTGGAAAAACAACTTTTATTGATCACTTACAGTTTGTTTCTATACCCAAAAATAAAACAATAAATGATAATTTAGTTTGGTTAAGATTAAACTTAAATAATGCCCCTTTATCTAAAGATTTAGTTTATAATTGGATTATTAAGCAATTTATTGAGTCAATTAAATCTAATCACCCCAAAATAGACTTTGACGAGCTGGCAACCAAAATGAAAATATTTAGCGTGGAGGTTAATAAGTTCAAAAAAGGTGAGGGAGAATTATTAAAAGGAGACGAAAAGACTTATAACAAAGAACTTTATAAGATAATAAGAGAATGTTCTTCTGATGAAAATAAATTATTTACTGCATACTATAGATACTTTGTAACAGAAAAACAAAAATCATTAATAATTGTATTTGATAATTGCGATAAAAGATTAAAAGATGAACAATTATTTATGTTTGATGTATCTCAATGGGTCAAAGATACATTCAAAGCTCTAGTGCTATTGCCATTGAGAGATGAAACATATGATAATCATAAAAATACCCCACCACTAGATACTGTAATAAAAGATAATATATTTAGAATTTATTCTCCGAGTTTTAAAGAGATTCTAATATCTAGAATTCAGTTATCAATAGGAAAAATCAAACACACAGGAAAAATATATAGCTACAATATTTCTAATGGTATGCATATAAACTACCCAGCCGAAGATCAAGCTCGTTATTTAGTATGTATTCTACGATCTATTATGAATGAAGAGAATAATATAAGACGATTAATTACAGGATTATCTGGGAGTAATATAAGAAAAGCACTGGAAATCTTCATGGATTTTTGTTGTAGTGGTCATTTATCTGAAGATATTATTTTATCAATGAAAACAAATCCAAATTATAAACTTCCTTATTATATTGCATCTAGAGTGCTATTAAGATTAAATCGTCGTTTTTATGATAGCGAGAAATCTTATATAAAAAATGTATTTGACGCAAAAGATCCTGAAAATCCTTTTTATTTTTCAAGACTAATAATTTTGAGATTTTTACATAATGCAATGAAAGCATCTGAAACTCCTTCAATTAATAAAATGAAAGGATATATCTCTATAAATAACACTTTAGATTTTTTAAATAATTTTGGATTATCTAAGAATATTGCTTTATCTGAGATTGAATATCTAATAAAAAGCAACTGCATATTAACAGAAGATTTTAGAGAGAGTGATATAGATGAAAATATGTTAATAAAGCTAGCTCCAGCAGGTTTTGTTCACTTATATTTATTAAGTGATATAAGTTACCTTGCGGCCGTTGCTGAAGATTTACATTTTACAGATGAAAGGGTGGTAAATAATATTAAGTCGAATATCAGATGTTATAATGATCAACTTTCCTTCGCTAACACACTAACCAACAGTAAATTATTAATGGATTTCTTATCAGAAGAACGAAAAAGAAAATTAGATTATTTAGCTACATTCGAAAAAGATTCAGAATACGACAGATACTCTGAACTAAAAGATTGTGAAGATCGAATATCAAATTTATTAAACAGCTCATCTAAAGAACCATGGAAAAGCTTCTTATCCAAAACCCCAATAGGAAAAACAATAATGGGAAAAGTGGTTAAGAAGCTTGAATATGGTTACTTAATTTACTTAGATGAATGGGGTGTAAATGGGCTTTTACATAATTCAAATATCCATACTGATTCAAATAAATTAGACATAAACGCAAAAATCAATGTTCACATAGATGACTGCGACCCTATGAGAGAAAGAATTTCTTTAACCATAATATAAAAGGAGTTTAATTTTAAAATAGTAAACCGAAAAAAACAATATGGTTTTATAAATAGGCATGGAAGATAAAATTGGGGCTCAGATCAGTTTGCCCCAATTGATTTAAACATTACTGTCTTTAATTCCATTCTCTATTTCATTATCAATACGGAAAGCTTCACGCCACTCACGCAGATAACGTTTCTCAAATTGCCTGAACACCAAGCCTTCACAGCAGGAAATGCTCAAGATTTAGCAACAAATGCTACACAAACAGCGCAAACAGCGAAAACAACGGCTGAACAAGCTCAAGTATCTGCTGAAACTGCAAAAGCAACCGCAGAAAGAGTGGAAAAAGCAGTCGTGAAAATTGATGAAGTGGTTCAAGAACAGCTTATTCCAGTAACCGAAAAAGTGAAAAGCAATTCCGCTAAAATTGCAGAACAACAATCTGTAGTGGATGCTCAAAATCAAAGAATTGCAGAAAACACTCGTATCGTTCAGGCTTCGTCACAACGTGTAATGGATAATACTCGACGCATTAACGACAATGCGAGAGCCATTGAAAATAATGGCCGTCGTATTGATAGTTTAGAGCAACAATCTAAACAAGATCGTCGTCAAGCTAGAGCAGGAACGGCAGCAGCTATGGCTATGACACAAATTGCACCCGTTCAAGGTAAACGCTTAACCATTGGCGCAGGAGCAGGTTCATATCGAGGTGACTCTGCGGTATCAGTGGGTATTAAATATGCTCCGACTAACAATGTAGTGTTAAGTCTTTCTGGTTCGGCAGATAGTCGTGGAGGTTTTGGGGCTGCGACTGGGGTTAGTGTAGGACTAGATTAAATAAACATGAATACAAAAGGCGATGCTAAAATAGCGTTGCCTTTTCCCATATTATCCTCATTTTGGGGCATATTAAATTTACTGGTTTTAACCGGTACTTTAATATCTTATTATACTAGGGGCTATTGATCTTTAAAGTTCAAATCTTAACCAAAGATCAATCTCCCCCAGCGAATACAGCAAGTTATTGCCAGAGATGCCACATAATTTCTTACTAACTTATCGTATCGAGTGCAATGGAACGGTATTGTTTTAAAAAGGCAAACGCATTTTCAACTAAATGGCGATAATGTATAACAGAAAGCGCTTTTGTTTCAGTTAAAATAAGCTCTCATAAGGCTTCATTATCATAACCTCGGTCTGCAATAATAATCTCACAGTCAGGTAGCAATACCAAAAATTCAGATGTAGCTTTACTATCATGAACTTCTCTGCCAATCAGAATAAAATCTATAGGATTTCCACAATTATCTACTGCTAAATGAATTTTTGTGCGATTGCCTGTCGCACTTTTACCTATCACTTACCGATTTTGACCACTTGCACCTGTCGCATATTGGTAGGATTTGACGATACTTCCATCAATAAAAATCCATTAATAATCAATATATTGCCTAAAAATTTTAATACTTCTTGCCAAACATTCTTTCTTAGACCAAAGGTTGAATCGGTGACAAATTGTGTCCCACAAACCAAACTCAGTGGGCAAATCACGCCAAGGGAAACCCATACGAATATAGTATAAAACCCCTTCAACTGTATTACGATGTTCAGGTTTATTGTAAACACGCCCTATACGATCGAGTAAATAAGTGAAGCGTTTCCAAAGATAGTCTGTTAAAATAGGTCTAAATGACATAGTTTGTACGAGCTTGCTAAGTTGTAGCAAGCTAAATTATACCAAATTTCTATATCGTTTATTTTTTTATGCTTAAAATATCAACACGCCCTATTACTCATACTCAAGCGTTCAAGTTTATTCCATAATTTATTGAGCAGTTGAATTATATAATACATAATGGTAGGATAGGAATGCAAGTTTCAACTATTAATTAAGGTTTTCTATGAAAGATGTGACTAGAATAGCCCCCCCTATGTTTCCAGATGGAATAAGTATAGGTGTTACTGATGATAAAAATATTGTTATCGTGGATTTTTTGTCACGCAAAATTTTATCTAAGAAAGATTCTAGTGAATCTATTTTTTCAGTTGCACTAACAAAAAAACATCTTCGAGCCTTATTGCAGGCTTTGGAGGATATGGAAAATGACGAAACCTGAATACGTTAATCATTTTGAGAATTTATTACTATATTATGACGTAAAGGATTATGGGATCATTTCTAGTCATTTTCAGAATCACTCTTTTTCCGATAGTAAAGATAGTACCGAACGTGTTCAAAATGAACTAAAAAAAGCTATGAATAGTTTTAAACTTAGACTTAGACTAAAGGACATGTTGTATATCGATATAAGTTACAGCACTCCCGAAGATATACAATACCAGAAAAAATCTAGAGAAGATTGGGCAAATGAATATCAAAAGGTCATACAAAAACTATCCGGAATCGTTGGTAAAGAGTCTTTCTTAGAAGATTGTGCTAAAATTCTCAACAGATACCAACTAACAGAACTAGGTAATCTTATACTGAATTATGGGGACAGTATAACTGATAGTTCGGAATTTTTCTATTCTCTATCCAATTTATTGAGCAAATATTCTGAAATAAAAAATATAAGCTCAGAAATGTTTTTTAGTATAGTAAATGAAAATGAAATATCTCTGGTTTTATGGAAAAAAAATGAATGTATATTTGTAAAAAAAGAATACATATCTAAGTTAAATTTAATTTTTACGCCTGAAAATGATGTAAAATTTTCCTCGTCTGATTGTGACGATGAAGACTATTTTATATATGGAAGATATAACGCCCCTAGAAGTTTTATTGCAAATAAAAAAATAAAAAAATTATTAAGGATACTAGATGAATGACTTCCTTATTCCAACAAAAGAAATTCATTTTAGCCCAGATGAAGAGATTAAGTTTAATAAAATAATGCCTAATGTAATACATTTGCTACGCTATTCTAGGTTGGGCGAATGTATTCAAAATAATATTATCATGCCTGATGCTTTTCGTTTAAGAAAATTAAAAAGTGGAAAACTGGAAAAAACAATAAGCCTTTTTCAAATGTTACAAATATTCTCAACTCTAGAAGAAGAGTCTCAGAGTTTTCTTAATTTTTTGTCATCTAAACCCAACACATCCTTTATCTTTGATGATAAAACTCGAACTATACGACTAATAAGGGAAAAATTAAGAAAAGCCTGTATGAAAAACAAAGAAATGCTTGATCTGATTGAAATAACCCAAACCACCCCTTCCAAAAGTTCTCCGATCGCACATCATTGGGATATCAGATCTAATAATTTTGATGCAATTTACCACATATTGTCAGATTGTAGCGAAATAATCGATCATGTTTATTCCTATAATGCAGTAGGATCATCTATTGATAAACTCAAGATCGCCAATTAATGATTTTAGTTTTATTTAATAAATAATTTTCCACCAAAGTGACCTACCTGCATATAATTCTTGTATCGTTTATACTCAGATTTTAATGACAATTTCATTTTAGTCATTACGACTTCTTTATTATTTATAGGTAAATAATTAAACGTTACTTTAACAAGAAATAATTCCTAACATAGAAATATGCTTAAATTTTTTACTAAAAATCGCAGAAATAAAATATATTTAAGAAAAATTTTATTTTATACGCTGATAAATATCTTGTGGTAAGAAATAATGCATCTCTTTAGTTGAATAATATATAACACCATTAAGCTGAAAAATATCATCAAATCTTAGATTCTTAATCTCTATACCATGCAAACTACACAATGCCACATAAATCAACTCCATTTTTTCATTTTCTATGTAATCATCATAGAGTTTTCTAGCTAGTTCTTCTGGTATTTTATATTTCTTAATATATAAAATATTTATGTAGTATAAATCAAGTTTGGTTTCTACAGTACCAATACTATAATAATTAACAGTTTACATAAATTTTCCTATTAGTTAGAGGTGGTGTTCCTTATATTAAACTTATTTTTAAGTTTCCTTTAAATATCCAGTATCTTTTAGATTTGGATATTTAGCTCCATTTTTTGCTAGTCTATCACAAATTTCATTCTCCCTATGACCACTATGCCCTTTAATCCAGCACCATTCAATTTGATGACGAGTAACAGCCTTTTCTAAGGCTATCCATAAATCCTGATTTTGTACTGCTTTTTTCTGGCTATTACACCAATTATTTTGTTTCCATTTCATAATCCACTTTGTTATTCCATTTTTAACGTATTTACTATCACTGTATAGTTTAACTGAACACGGCTCGGTTAAACTATTTAGTGCGATAATAACTGCTCGTAATTCCATTCTATTATTAGTTGTAAAATAGTAGCCATGACTAATTTGTT
This sequence comes from Mergibacter septicus, assembly GCF_003265225.1. NCBI lineage: Bacteria > Pseudomonadati > Pseudomonadota > Gammaproteobacteria > Pasteurellales > Pasteurellaceae > Mergibacter > Mergibacter septicus. The sequence continues at coordinate 60,511 of NZ_CP022013.1, forward strand.
TTTCTGTATTTTTATAATTGAGTAATATACCGATACCGCCTGGTCCTGGGTTACCTAAACACGAGCCATCAGTAAAAATAGATACATTTTTTAACATAAATTTTCCTTTATAATATGTATTTCATAAAAAATATTGCTATTGTTTTCATTAAAACTATTAACCATAATATTTGTATTGCGAAACGCTTCTTTAATTTTTAATTGGTTAATAGTAATTTGATCTGTTTGTACGTATTCGAGGTATTTAATTGCTATGTAACTTAATACAGCATTAGCATTTGCACTTTTTAGTAAATTTTCATAGTGTTTCTTACTGATTGTAACAGTCTCAATATGTTTCTCAGCCATAAATTAGTTCCTTAAATATTTGTTAATAAATCGTTCTAGTTTATATTTGACGGTATTAAAATTATTATCTTTAGTTTTAATACGTAATGTTCGAATACCACAAGAGTTAAATAATTGATCTCGTTGTATGTCGTATCTTTTTTTACTAGAATGGCTTGTATCATCTAGTTCAACAATAAATACGGTATTTAATCGTTTATCTAATACTACAAAATCAACTCGTTTTTGATTGATTTTCCAAAATAAACGTCGTTCATTGTTAATCGGTCTGATAATGCACGAAAACGGCACTTGAGCTAAAATGATATGATTAGGCAATATATTAATCAAATAACGAAATAGTTGTGATTCAGTTTTGGTTAAAATAAATCTTTTTTTATATTGATTATTACCATTATAATTTTTGGACTGTAATTTTGATTTTAAATAATTAACTATTTCATATAACACCATATATAAAAATATTAATGTTATTGCTATTAGTCCGATATAAATCAAATATTCATTAGACATTAATTATCTCCAGTTATTGGTAGACTTAATTCTCTGAATTTTTTATCAGAATCGGTTGGTGTATTGCTATCATATGAAGTTGATTGATTTGCAAAACGTTTATTTAAAATTACAGTAGCTGTGTTATTTGTTATAGAACGTTGTAAATCCATTTCTAATCTAATTTGTTCAATTTCTCTATCAATTAACATTAATGATTTTTCCAACTCTTTCTGTGCTTTCTCATTTACAGCTACATTAGGTTCACGCATACCTGCTAATAATGTTCTACGTGCTAAAATTGCTTTTTCTAGTATACGAGAAACAGCTATTTCACTGGCTAAACGATTAGATAATACAATTTGATCGGGATCTTCTTTTAATGCTTCAATTAATCCTCTTGTAACAGGAATCGATGCTGAACTCACCGATTTTAAATCTTCAGTGGAGGGTACTCTTTCATGTAATACCTTACTTAATTTTTCAGATACAGATTTTGTTTCTTTTTCAATTAAAGGTGATAAACCTGTCCCAGCTCTTGATTTTTCTTGACCACATTGATTACAAGTATTAATAGTTCTATCGCCGATAACTTCTGTTAGCCATTCGCTAGCTTCTCTTGGATTTTTCCATGTTTCACATAATAGTCCTGAACAGGAAGAGGTCGTAACAGATGCGTTACTCGTTGGTGTTCTACCATTTAGGATGTTAAAACCCGCTTTAGCCGTGTCTAAAATTACATTAATAGGTTGTTGACCACGACCACCTCGTTTTTGTCCACCAATCCATGTAATGCCCTTTTCTCCATCTTCTTTATCCGCATTTTTCGTTGCTCTAACTGCATCTCCACCACTTGATTGAATTTTTTCTTGTAGATTTTCTTTTTTAGCAATTATATTCCAGCCATTATCATCAATATAATCACCCGCTTTTTTAGATAAGGCTTCACAACTAGTTTTGGCATTAGCAAAATCCAATTTTCCTTGTAGTACACCGTTTGTTAGTAAATCGTAAAGCTGGGGGTTTGCTCGTTGAATGACCATTGCGGGTAAACTAGCAACTGCTCCTGTTGCTGATTGAATAATATTTCCCATTAGATCTTTAAATCCTTCAGTTGCATTATTCAACTGATTTCTCACTGTGGTTTTAATGTCAAAATTGCCACAGGTTAAATTCGCATTCCAGCCGAGTCCAACTGATAGTGCATAAGGGTTTTGTCGAGTAGGTGGAGTCATTATTGCATTACCTCCGCCAATTTGATAATAAACATTATCAGAGATTGCTGAGCCAGTAGCTTGAATATAATTTTGTGATGCAAAAGAATAGTTTGTTATAGCTACAATCAAGCTACTCATTAAAATAAATTTTACTTTTTTCATTATTAATTACTCCAATCAGTGGAACCTAAATATGTCTGACCACGACGTTTACAGCATTTATATGGTCTCCATAATGCCCATGTATAGTTACCTGTTTGAGAAAGTTTGTCAGAATACGTTTCATTTGCTGAAGTTCGATCAGGAAAGTTTGAACATGTTCTTTCCATTTTTGGGTATAGCATTTGCCATTTATGTGATGATTTTTTTTGTTCATCTACTGGTGGTGGAGGCCAGTAACCTTTTGATGGTTTGGGTTTTTGGGCAGCTGGTAAATAGATATGGATTTGTCCTGTTCTAGAGATAATATCAGCTGCTCGTTGAGCTACTACAGCCGCCGCTTTATAGTCGTGTATTTGAGTAACTGCTCCTGTTCGCGGATAAATATTTCCCCACAAATCGCCCCCTTTGTTTATTTCTCTTTTTCCTGGGATTAGAGCTTCTGGATAGAATGATTCAGGAATACCCATTCGCCATCCAATTACATCCAATCCACTTAAAAAATGTGTTTTCAATGGGAAACTTTGACTGCTACAGTAATAGCCTAATTTGCTTAATAAATTCGTTATTGCTCCCTGCGGATGCCCAATAATATCAACATTTTTAAATTTTAGTTGACGAGAGTATTGTGGATAACGTTCAACAATGTTACTAGCATTAATACTTCTACCAAAAGAAGCAACTTCTTTCCACGGATTATCTCCGTTATAGTTATAACTAGACACTACTTGTTCAGGTAGATAGTGTTTGACTTTTACAGATGTCTTAATAACGCAACCAAAAACTGAGCAGTATAACCAATAACACACGCCGATAATTTGATATTCAGTGCAAGATCTTGAAGCACTAGATTCCATTATTTTAATGGTATTAATGGTAGCATTTGATGTACCAATTGTTGTTGCTAGTAATATAGCGATACACGAGCGTTTCAATGTCTTCATTTCATCGCTCCCGCTTTTTTATAAATTTGTATTGCTTTTTTTATGTCTGTTACACCATAAATAACAGCATTATTGTGATTTTCAGAAATAAATAATATCGCAGGAACTTTTTTTATTCCGTTTTGAAAACCTTTTATTATCCCTTTATATGCATTAGTCAATTTCGCTTGATATTCATTAAATTCTGGACTGTGTATTAGTTTTCTTGCGATTATTTCCGCTTTCTTTGGATCATTCGGTAAATTAAAATATTGAGAGAAATTGTGCTCTAGTGTATTTAGTTTATCTAACTGATAAACTGCATTAGCTAACTCAGCATGATCAATATGATAATTTTGTGTAGTGAATACCTCAATTTTAATACCATCTATTTGTTCAGCAGACGCAATCTCTGAGAATACGGATGATAGTGAAAATAGCGTAATCAAAAATTGTAACGATTTATTCATTACAGTCTCCTGTATGTAATTTATGGGACTATTAGGATTATTAGTTTGAAGAAAATTTGCTAAAAATATATAGTTTTTTCATTATCCAAAAAAAACAAAAAACTATTGATTTTTAATTTTAAATTGTGTAATACTGGGTAGGACTTATTTATCATCATTTATGATAAATTAAAAAGAAAGGCAGTGTCTTAAAGCCTTTGTTTATCGTTGATAAATGACACGATACGGCACTTGGTCTGGAAAGTGCTATCCAAATGACCGCCCAACTCAACAACGCCTTAAGTTGAGTCTATCTAAAAGATAGTTAGGCGTTATTTTACATCACCCCGTAGGGAGTTTTTATTCCCTGCGGGAGTAAGCTCCCTACATAACCAATGAAAGGAGCTAATAGTGGAGTCAACTATGATAATTCAATTTGATAAACATCGTTTTATTAAAGGATTGTCTCGAGATAATCTCTATACTCTAGAACAAGCCGAACGGATGGCAGAGGAATTAGATGGGGCTTTATCTCAAAGTCAGCGTATGTTGGCGACAAAAGAAGATATTGCAGTAGTAAAAGCAGAGATTGCTGAAGTTCGTAGTGAAATGAAAGCAATGGAATTTCGTTTAGAATCAGCAATAACAAAATCACAAAATCGATTGATTTTAATCATTGGTTCGATGATGGTTGGATTTATAACAATTTTGCCATATCTACAAAAATTGCATTTCTAATTAAATACCATCTTACATTTTTGTATTTTGTAAGATAATTCCACCCTAAGGGGAAATGATTTCCCTATGGGTCGATCATTTTCCCTTTATTTTTTATACTAGGAGAATGATTATGACTCGTTCAATTAATTTAAATGACGACATTCAAAATGCCGTCGAATTTGTTGAATTTGATGAAAACAATTTCAACAGAATTGATTTATTAGATCAATATCAGAATAAAAAATCTCGTTTTTATAAAATGGGATATAAATTAGGTTCTATATTATCTAAATTGAAAGATAGCATGAAAGAGAGTGCTATGGTTCATCTAGGTGTTGATGAACATATATGTAATATTGTTGAGCAAATTCAACACGAATTAGAGCTCACTTATGAAAACCAATATAAAGAGAAACAAAGAGAGATCAAATTACAATATTTGCGAATTTGTATCAGTGTTTCCATTATAACATTTATATTTGGTATTGTAGTGAATAACTATTTAATTCACTAATATTCGTCCTTTCATTTATCTGTTCTCGTTTGTGGGAAATATTTTCCCGCAAGCGAGAAAGTATTTCCTGCATATATAAATAGGAAATACGTATGAGAGTTTCTATTCATCATCGAGTTTTAAGTGACTCTAATAATAACTTCAACTTTATTCAATCGTTAGAATCTGATGCCCTAGCTGCCTGGCAGTCGAGTGTAAACAAAAGGAATGTACGATTTTTGAAACAAATTCCTACTAATTACGGTTTGTATTTGCATTTTTTCTCCGTAATTAAACATTCTAAAAGCGATTGTTTATTAGTTAAATAATCCCAAAAGCCGTAAGATTTTATTTAAACTTACGGCTTTTTAGTTACTTGTATACTATACAAAATTTTCTCTGTAATTAAATAAATAATTTTCTATATATTTCTAACTAATGTTTTTATCTAATAAGTTTTCCCTACATTTTTATAACTTTTTAGATAGAGCTCAGATGAATAAAACGAAATTAGTATTAATTACCCCACTTTTTTTATCTTTATCCACATTGAACGCTACAGCTACAACGAATTTAGAACTAGGCAGAAATTCACTTGCAATTGGTGGGGGAATTTCGACGGGAACAAATACAATTGCGATTGGCAGAAATGCAGTTGCAACTGGCGATAATTTAACAGCAGATCAAATAAAACAACGTTTACGAGAAAACGCTGAACGACTAAACCAAATTACTGCAAAAGAGCGTGAGATCGCTCGATTAGATGCTGATTACAAACGTAAGTACAGAACAGCATTAGAAGTTAAGCAAGCACTGGCTCAAATTGCAGAAAAACGACAATACATTGAAACAGTTTTAAATCCTGCATTAGCTGATGCGACAAAAAATCTGAATGATTATCGTCCAATTTACGATGAAAAACGAAAATTAATTGATGCCAGAACACACGAAATACTAACGCTGGATGGATTCGATCTGGGAAAAGTTGCTCCGGTGGATCAAGGTGGAACAGAAAATGGTTTAGAGCTATTAGCTCAAGAACTAAAATCAAAAGCTGAAGATGGCTATAATGAAATTATTAATAATGATTTGAATTATTATAAAGATTATATTAATAATTACATTAAGGCTAAGGGAGATTTGGTTGATAATAAATTATTATATTCAAAATATTTTGATCATAAAAATTATTTTTTAATTAGTGATGATAATAAAATTTTGGGTAGAATTGGTTATGAAGTGATAAATAATAGAGGGGAAGTATCTAATGAACTAGTAGCAATTAATAATAATAACACCATCGGAGCCGGACATCTAAATTTTTACATTGATATTGATTACAATATTTCTCCTACTAGATTTGGGACTGAAAATTTAAGGTTTGATGAAAATTATCTCAGTAACAACATTAATGTAACAAAAAATAATGAGAAAGTTGGCAGATTATCTGATGAAGACAAAAGTAGCTTAATAAAAAAATTAGAGTCTGTTACAAATACACAGATACAAAATATAAATAAATTCTATTCATTGTCTCCAGCGTTAATTACCTCAGAGCAAAAAGAAGCAGCAAAAAATGCATTTCTAAAATTGAATGATTTTCAGAAACAAATAGCGAATTTGAAAATCGAGATATTAAATCATCAATATCACTATGATAATGATACAACAGAAAATGAGAAATTGAGAGCATTGCAAAAAAAAGTTATTGCTGAAGATGCATTAAGTAAATTGCTCGACGAAACCAGAGTATTTAAAATGGGAGAATTTAAAACCGCATTAATTCCATACAGATACAACCAACAAAATTGGTACAACAAAAATATTAAAGATGTTGAAGAATTAAATAGTAAATTTGTTACAGAATTTAAAGCCAATTTAGAGCGAGCCATTGCAAAAGAAACAGCTAAACTGAATGATTTAACAGAAAAACAAACTGCGGCAAATCGTGCTATTGAGAATGAAAATGCAGCTATTGCACGTTTAGAACCCACTGCGGATCAGAAAGAAACAGCGAGACAAGCTGATTCTGCATTGTCAACGTTAGAACGAGAAAAACAAGCGTTAGCAGCGTTGAAAGAGTCGTTAACGCTCAATAATGTGAATAATATCGGTGAGAACGCAATCGCGATCGGAGTAGCGAACAGAGTAACAGGACGAAACTCAATCAGTCTAGGTAATGCGAGTATTGTCACGAATGAGAATAATATCAGTATTGGCAATTTAAATACAATTACTGGCGTAAATAGTGTTGTTATCGGAAATAATTCAACAATTAATAGTGATGATAATATTGTTATTGGTAGCAATATTACTGTTCCCGCTGATATAACGAATAGTGTTGTTATCGGAAATAATTCAACTGCGAGTGAATTAAATAAAACCGCCAATTATTCTATAAATAATCATAATTATAATTTTGCTGGAGCAAATGCAATTAGTACGGTGAGTTTTGGTTCAGCTAATAATGAACGTATTTTGACAAACATCGGTGCAGGACGTATTTCAAATACTAGTACTGATGCAGTAAATGGTAGTCAATTATATGCAGTGATTAGTTATGCAAATGAATTAAAAAATTATACTGATACAAAATTTACTGCTGCTAAAACGTATGCTGATACTAAAGACAGTGAATTAAAAAACGAATTATTAAGTAAAGTTTCAAATTCAAATAGCTCAAATTCAAATATTAATTCTGATGATTTAAATAATCTCAAAACTGAATTAACAGAATTTGTCAAAACGTCAGATGCTAGTAATTTAGAGAATGCTAAAACACATACTAATAATAGTTTAGCAAATAAAGAGGTTGAGTTGAAAAAATATATTGATATTCATGATAATAAAACGCTAGAGAACGCTAATAAATATACAGACAATAAATTCAATAATTTATTATCTAATTTACCATCAAATACAATAACGCCAGCTCAATTAGATGAAATTAAATCTAATACAAATCGTCAAATTTCACACGCTAAAACTGAGTTAAAACATTATACAGACAACAGAATTAATACTGTACGTTCTGAAATGCACAATTTACATAAACAAAATCGTGCAGGTATTGCGTCAGCACTAGCAATATCTAGTATTCGAACAATTCCATCTCATCGAGTATCACTAGGGGTAGGAACAGGCTATTATCGAGGACAGTCTGCAGTTGCTGTTGCGTTAAATATTACTAGTGATAATCAACGTATTAATCTGAATTTAGCTACTAGTATTGATAGTTATAACAATGTAGGAGGTTCTGCAGGATTTAGCGTTGGTTTTTAAAAAGAAAAGGTAAGGGGAAACCCTGTCGGGTTTAAGGGTAAGCGTTTCCAAGGGAAACAGGCTTACCCGAAAAGGCCAAAAGGCTTTAACGAGAAAAGGCTACTATGTATTGGTTGAGATCATTATTTAAACGTAAAAATTTACCTGTTGCAAATATTAAAAATGAATTATCACCAGGATGGATTTATCCTGAACATGCAACAAAATTATTAGATACTCAATTACGTAAAAAATTAGTACGACTGATTTATCAGAATGTATCAATGTCTGAAAATTTGTTTAATACACTGTATAGAACGGCGATTGAGCGTTATGCTGAATTAGTACAATTATTGCCCGCTTCAGAAAATCATCACCATTCGTATGAGGGGGGAATGTTAGATCACGGATTAGAAGTTGTTAGTATTGCGGTTAAATTACGGCAGAGCTATCTGTTGCCTCCTAATTCGGCTCCTGAGGATCAGTCTAGACAATCTGAAATGTGGACTGCTGCTGTAATTTATGCAGCATTAGTTCATGATATAGCAAAAATTGTAGTTGATATAGAAATTGAGGTGCAAGGAGAGGGACGTTGGTTTCCATGGCACGGTACAATTAAAAAACCATATAGATTTAAATATATTAAAAATAGAGATTACAATTTACATCATGTGATGGGTGCTATGATTGGCAGCTATTTAATTCCCATAACAGGATTGAATTGGTTAGCTAAAAATAATGATGTATTTAATGCGTTAATGTATTTTGCAGCAGGACACTATGATAAAAGCGGTGTATTATCTGAAATAGTACAAAAAGCTGATCAGACTAGTGTAGCTCAATTTCTGGGCGGTGATGTTAGTAAAATTCAGCAACCAACTCGTTCTCTGTCTCAGCAAATTTTAATAGCATTACGCTATTTATTAGAGCACGAATTGCAACTGAATAATTCTAAAGGGGGAAGTGATGGATGGCTAACAGATGATTCTTTGTGGCTAATGAGTAAAACTGTCACAGATAAAGTTCGGGCATATTTACTGCAACAGGGCGTTAATGTACCGAGTCAAAATAGTCGATTATTTGATGAAATGCAATCGCATAATATTATTGAATCAACTCCTGAAAATAAAGCTATCTGGCACTGTAAAATTTCCTCTAATTCTGGTTGGCAACCCGAAAATTCATTTACATTATTAAAATTATCTCCATCAAAAATCTGGACCAATATAGAACAACGACCGGAGCTGTTTAATGGTACTGTTACAGTTGATATAAGTAAAACTGGGTCAGAAGATACAGTTGATATAAGTAAAACTGGGTCAGAAGATACAGTTGATATAAGTAAAACTGAACCAGAAGATAATAGTAAGGCTGAAAATAGTAAAACTGAGTCAGGAACTGATATAGATTTTACCCTAAACCTATTCAAATCTACCAATTCAGAATTAGATGTTGATACCAATTTTTGTGATGGTTCTCAAAATTTTAAAATAAATCAACAGGATATGCTAGAAGTTACATTGAATGATATTAATCATAGTAATAAACTAAATTTACCTGATTTGAATAATACAAATGAATTTCTAAATTGGATCAAAATGGGAATTTCATCTAGAAAATTATCTGTCAATGAAGCTAATGCAAAATTACATATTGTCAATCAATCTGTTTTTTTAGTTTCACCGGGCATTTTCCAAAAATATTCACTAGAAAAATTTGGCACAAAAGAACATTGGAAATGTATTCAAAAAAATTTCCAAAAGCTTGGACTACATAAAAAAAATTCAGATTTAAACATATGGACGTGTGAGATTATTGGACCGAGAAAACGAACTTGTGTTAAGGGATACTTAGTTAGTGATATGTCACTATTTTTCGGAGATAAACAGTGTTTTGATAATATGTATTTAACATTACTGGAGAATACTAATAATGGGTAATAATCATATCACATTTCGAGAATTATTAGATAAATACTGTCACTATAAATATTTACGTCCAGAAACTGAAACGTGTTATAAAAAAGCGGTGAATCAATTATTGAAATATTCATCTGAAACAATTTTAGTTAGTGAAATAACATTAGAATTAGTTATACAGTGGCGTACTGAATTAGTAAAACGAATAAAACCCGTCACATTTAATAATTATTTACGACATTGTAGGGCATTAATGTATTTTGCGATTAAATATAAATTTGTTGATAGAATAGATAATCCATTTAGTGGAGTATCATTACGAGAAGGAAAACGGGCAAAAAAAATTATCAATGATCAAGATTTAACTAAATTAGAATATATTTTAGACAGAGAAATTTTGCAGCCCGCATGGTTCATTAGATCGTTGATAATTACATTTCAGTGCACAGGATTGCGTAGTAGTCAGTTATTACAGTTGAAAATATGTAATATTGATATAAAAAATAGAACGATATTTATTTCCTCAGATATTAATAAAAACCATAATGATCATATTATTCCAATCTCAAATCGGTTATTACCGCATATAAATGAAATACTAATTCAGCACCAGAAATTACGTAGCAATAAACATGAGCAATTATTTAATATTAATAAATTCTCAGCTACTGTTTATAGGAAAAATCAGGATATGAATAGAAATCAATTGGGATATATTTTTAAACAGTTATCAAAATTATGTAAAACAAAAATATCTCCACATAGATTTAGGCATACTGTTGCAACGAATTTAATGCGTGATCCAGAGAAAAATTTATATATTACACAAAAATTATTAGGACATAATAGTATTAAAACAACATTGGGTTATATAGATCACAATGTTGAGATGTTAAGAAATTGTGTAGAAAAATTATAAAATTTTATTATTTTACAAAATAGGGTTTACATACACACAAAATAGTGTAGAATGAATTTCGATCTAAAAGATCGAACAGTCGAAATTAATAATACAGCAGAAAATGTGACTGTATTATAAGACAAAAGGAAATACAAGGGATTTAAAATCCCTCGGCTTTCGAGCTGTGCGAGTTCAAGTCTCGCCCCGGGCACCATTTATTAGTTAATCAGTTCTGCGGGAATAGCTCAGTTGGTAGAGCACGACCTTGCCAAGGTCGGGGTCGCGAGTTCGAGCCTCGTTTCCCGCTCCAAGTTTCTCGGCGTGTTAGCAAAGCGGTTATGCACTGGATTGCAAATCCATGTAGCTCGGTTCGACTCCGGGACACGCCTCCATTAGTAATCCCCCTTCTGTTTGTCTTAAAAGTCATTAAAATAAAAGTATCTTACATTTTTCTTAAATTTAGATCCCATAATTCCTAGATCATTATTTTTTTATTTAAGAAAATAACCCTATATTGTAAAGGGCATTTCTTTAGAATGAATTTAACAGGGGAGTTTGGTGGTACGTTCTCTCTTGCGAAAGATTTTAAGTATTGAAATACTTTAATTTCTACTCTGATGATTTTACTGTTAATTCCATTAAACGTTTAACTAGTGGTCCTGTGATTACAGCAGCAAAAAAAGCAATTGGCATAGCAATACAGTAGCTATGGAACATACGATTAAAGTACATCACATCAATGCCTGTATTGATTGCAACTAAAATTGAAGACATCACAAAAGCCATGATTGAAGCTCGATAAAAAGTAAATACTAGAGATGCGTATTTTTTGGGTATAAATCCTCGATTCATTTATTTTCCTTATTTAATAAAAAATTAATTTTTGAATATAGGGGTGATTATTACATATAAAATTATTTTATTTAAATGTATAATAATGATAGATTAATCTTTATAAGTGATTAATATTATGGAAATACGACATTTACGCTACTTTTTAGCAGTTGCAGAGGAGTTACATTTCGGTCGAGCTGCACAAAAAATGCATATAGTACAGTCTGCATTAAGTATGCAAATAAAAGCCCTTGAAGATGAATTAGGTGGATTATTGTTTGAACGAACCAGTCGTACGGTTTCGCTAACAGAAGCAGGACGTTTATTTCAAATTGAAGCAGAACGAGCTATTAAGCAATTTGAATACAGTCAAACAATTGCTAAATTAGCTATATCGGGTGAGTTAGGGACAGTACGAATAGGGGTGTTTAGCAGTTTGATGATCAATCAAACTTTTATACAATGTTTGCAGTATTTTCAAAAAATGTATCCGCAAGTGAAATTAATACTTAATGAAACTCTTCCTCAAAAAGCACCGCAAGCTTTATTACAAAATGAAATTGACGTTGCGTATATTCTATCTGATGATTTTAATAATAATTTTAATGATAAAAGAATCAAAGTTGATGGATTATCTCAATGGACATATATTGCTGTGTTACCTCATGATCATGCTTTGGTTGGTGCTAAGCATCTATCTCTGGAACAGATTAGCCGTTATCCCTTTGTTGCATATGGTCAAATTGAAAAAGTATTATTAGAACAGTTTAGACAACAAATAAACGTATCCCATTATGTTACGTCAGGTATGTTAGGTGTATTAGCCTGTGTTTCGGCTGGTTTTGGCGTAAGTATTTGTCCTAAAGAAGTTACTTCTTTTAACTATGAGAATGTTTGTTATCGCTCAATTAGTGATAACTCTCCAATCCTATATTTAAAGCAATTATCTCGAATTAATGAAAATAGTATATCAGTATTAAATTTTCTAAACTCAGTGTTATCTATAAAATGGTAAATAGGTATTACAGTATAATGTACATTCGGTACTGATAAGTAACAATATAGTTTAATGTTACGCTACCAGAATAGAATTAGTGACAGGAAGTTGATTAACTTTTCATTTTTATATGAATAATAGATCCGTTTACAACCCCATAATTCCTAGATCATTATTTTTTATTTAAGAAAATAACCCTATATTGCAAGGGTTATTTATTCAGAGTTAATGTAATTTTAATTTAGGGCGGATAATGCGATTAATTTGTCCTGATAGCATAATTAATCCAGTTTTAAAGATACCGTGTAAAGCTATTTGATGCATACGGTAGAGGGAGATATACATTATTCGTGCAAGATGCCCTTCAATCATCATTGAGCCTTTGACAAGATTTCCCATTAAATTACCAATAGTCGAATAATTACTGAGAGAGATTAAGGAACCATAGTCTTTATAGAGATAGTCTTTCTGTGGTTTGTTTTTTAATTTCGCTAAAATATTCTGGTAACAACAACTCGCCATTTGATGGGCAGCTTGTGCTCTTGGTGGTACAAATTTGCCATTTGGTTGTGGGCAAGCGGCTAAATCACCAATAACATAAATATCATCATCTTGTGTTGTTTGTAGTGTTGGTTTGACAAGTAATTGGTTAATTTTATTTGTTTCTAAACCCGGGATATTTTTAATAAAATCAGGAGCTTTGACACCAGCCGCCCAAACAATTAATTTGGCTGGTATGTGAGTACCAGTATGTGTTGTTAAGCCCGTTTGATCGATAGCTGTAACTTTAGTATTGGTATGAATATGAACTCCAAGTTTGGTTAATTCAGTATATACTGCATTTGAAATACGTTGTGGGAGTGCAGGAAGAATTGATTCTCCCGCTTCAATTAAATTAACATTCAAGCGAGAATTATCAAGATCCTTAAGATCATAATATTGGAAGGTATTAATAGAATGGAAGAGTTCAGCGGCTAGTTCCACACCAGTTGCACCAGCACCAACGATAGCAATATCAAGCGTTTTCATTTGTTGATTATTGTGTAATTTTAGAAACTGATTCGTCATTTCTTTTCTAAAATATTCAGCTTGTTCCACATCGTTTAGAAAAATGCAATGTTCTTTTGCTCCGGGCGTATTGAAATCGTTACAAACTGAACCGATAGCTAAGACGAGAATATCATATTCTAATTGCCGTTCAGGAAGGAGTAATTCATTATGTTCATCATACATTGCTGCTAGTGTGATTTTTTTGGCTTGTCGATCAATATTTTGTAATTTCCCGATTTGAAAGTGAAAATGATGTTTTTTGGCATGATCTCTAAAACTAATTGAATCAATATTGGCATCAAGTGAACCCGTTGCGACTTCATGTAATAGCGGTTTCCAAATATGGTTGGGCTTGCTATCTACTAAAGTAAGTTCAAATTCAGGATTTTTTCCCAGTTTATTTCCAAGTTTGGTAATAAGTTCCAACCCTCCGGCACCGCCGCCGACCACGAGAATTCGTTTCATCGTTTTTTCCTCTTAAAATGTAATAAAAAATTTGGTTCTGTCATTTGGCTTTTGGCGCTAATCCTACGCTTTTTAATTATGCTGTAAAGTAAGAAACGATTTATTTACAACTAAATAAAAATATTAAATGTTTTTACATAAGATTAACAAATAGGGTGGTGTGTTTGCAATCAAGCTAAAAGTCAGAAGGAATATCGTTTCCAATAGAGAAAAATAAAGTATTGTAATTAATGTAATAGTTAAAAATAGATAAAGAATAAACTTGTCGATAAAAAGAATTCTTTTTACAATCCCTTAATAATTGATAGTTAAGTTGATGAAATGTTTATGTTAAGTCAAGAAATAGCAGATAAAATTGTTGCTTTAGTACGTAAAGATGTAACACCAGCTTTAGGTTGTACAGAGCCTATCTCACTTGCCTTAGCTGCGGCTATTGCTGCTTCTTATCTTACTGCACCAGTCAAATGTATTCAGGCTAAGGTATCGCCTAATTTGATGAAAAATGGAATGGGAGTAACTGTGCCAGGTACAGGTATGGTTGGTTTACCGATTGCTGCGGCTGTTGGTGCTATTGCGGGTGATCCAAAAGCAGGGCTTGAAGTATTGAAAAAAATTCAAGTTAGTGATGTTGAACAAGCAAAGTTAATGCTAAAAAATCAACAAGTTAGTGTTGAAATAGCGGAGACGGATAATCCATTATATTCTGAAGCACTGCTTTTTTCGCAAGATAATGATTATGTTCGAGTATGTATCCAAGATAATCATACGAATGTGATTTCAATTGAAAAAAATGGTGTATTTTTATATCAACAACCAGTTAAACAAATTGAAATATCCGATCAGGAGAATATTTTTGAAGTGCTGACGGTAGAAAGTTTGTATCAGTTTGCAATCCAAGTTGAATTAGAAAAAATAGCCTTTATTGCTGAAGCAGAAAAACTTAACAGTGCTTTATCTGAAGAAGGTTTAAACCATCAATATGGTTTACATATTGGATTAACCTTGAAAAAACAAATTGAACGTGGCTTGTTGGCTGATGATCTCCTTTCAAAAATTATCATTGGGACAACCGCTGCTTCTGATGCACGTATGGGGGGAGCGTTATTACCTGCGATGAGTAATTCAGGTTCGGGTAATCAGGGCATCACAGCTACTATGCCAATAGTGATTGTGGCACGTTTTGTAAAGGCGAATGATGAAAAGCTAGTTAGAGCATTATTTTTGTCGCATTTAGTTGCAATTTATATTCATAGTAAGTTACCGAGTTTATCTGCCTTATGTGCGGTATCTACTGCAGCAATGGGAAGTGCGGCTGGTATGGCATGGTTGTTAGGCGGTGATTTTAAAACGATCAGTTATGCTATTTGCAGTATGATTGGGGATATTAGCGGAGTGCTATGTGATGGTGCAGCGAATAGTTGTGCAATGAAGGTTTCAACTGGTGTTTCCTCTGCATATAAAGCGGTATTAATGGCATTAGATCATACTCGAGTAACAGGGAGTGAAGGGATTGTAGAGCATTGTGTAGATCGTTCTATTAATAACTTATGTGCGATTGCTCGTCAGAGTATGGTTTATACTGATCGGCAAATTATCCAAATAATGACAGAAAAACCACAGGATTGTTAGCTAAAAAAACTAGCTAGATAACTAGCTAGTTTTTGTCATTTTAGTTTTTATCAGCAAGATCGTGTTGAATAAATGCAAAAAATAATTGAAGTAATTGCGGATAGAATTGGCTTTTTACTTTAATTTTTAATGCTTTTTCAATAAATTCAGGTAACCAACTTAGCAGTTGTTGTTGAATAAATTGCTGTTGTTTAGCTAGAGATTTTTGCTCAATAAGTTTAATCAAAACTTCTAAATAAACGCAAAGATGATCGCTCGGTTCATTTTTTTGTTTATTAATTGCTAGATGGTACTGTTTAAGGTACTTATCCATTGCCTGTAAGTTATCTTGTAATTGTTGCTGTTCAAGATATGCTGAAGCATAAGGTAAAGCACTACTGGTACTATCTAGAAGAAATAATTGTGCATAATCTGCTGCCAATTCTAAATAATTCAATGGCTGATCTTTTAATTCAGTCAATGCAGTTTCTAACGCATGAATCTGATTACTAAATCCAAGTTGCTTGAACAATTCAAATAGCGGTTGAAACATACCGCTATTGTATTGTTGTAATTGAGTTTCACTCAACTCGTTGCCAAGTAGATTGTTAAACCAAGTATAGAGAAAAACTCTTTCTTCACCAGTTAAGTTAATCATAGGGTTACTTCAATTGGACCATGGAAGCCATTTGGCTCTGGTGCTTCACCAATATATTTCTCAATATTTACGATACAGGTATTTGCACTAATTGCTTGTGCTAAGCGAGATGTACCAATATCAAGGGTCATAGTGTTTGGATCACCATAAGTATCAATAGAACCAATTTCTGCATTCAATGGTGAATACCATGCCCCTTCTTGTAAACGTAAAACCCCCGGTGGGAAGTTATCTGAGAGGTGTGCTCCCACAATCGCTTGTCCCCGATCATTATAAACACGGACTAAATCGCCATGAGCAATACCTAAACGTTTTGCATCTTGTGGATTGATATACAGCGGTTCACGCCCTTGAATACTATAAGTTTCACGTAACGTTTTTGACTCACATAATTGTGAATGCAAACGTTTATCTGGGTGTGCAGATTGTAGCCAGAATGGGAATTTATCTGAGTGTGGACCACCGTGAGAGCGTTCTTCTTTTTCAAACCACATTGGGTGTCCTTTACAATCAGGGTAGTTATAGCTTGCAATTTTATTGCTAAAGATTTCAATGAAACCTGATGGTGTACCTAATGCGTGTAATTCAGGATCTTCACGGAAGTCTGCGTGTCTGACCCAAGGTTTTCCTTCAGGGAATAAGACATAACCTTTTTCCCAGAATTCTTTAAATGGTGGCATATCAAATTTACCTTTATTTTCAGTACGACAACCTTCATAAAGGTATTCAATCCATTCCATTTCATCCATATTCCGACTGTATTCTTTTTCTTTACCGAAACGGCGGCAGAGATCTTTAAAAATCTCAAAATCAGGACGTGATGAATAGAGTGGATCGATTAATTTCTGCATTGCAATCACACCACGGTTACTATAAGAGCCATAAGCATCAATATCGTTACGTTCAAATGGTGTACAAGCAGGTAAGACAATATCAGAGAAACGACAAGTCGCCGTCCAACTATAATTGATTGAAACGATGGTTTCTAAACGCTGGAAGGCTTTTTTCATCTTGTTGCGTTCAGATTGGCGATGCCATTGGTTACAACCAGAGAAGATAGCCATTTTATATGGCGCATAAACGATTTCTTTTCCGTTATATTGAATTTTTTCACCCGGATATAACAGAGAATCTGTGACTCTTGCACAAGGAATAACAGGGCTATAACCATTATAATCAGTATTGTTGTAAATTGGTGTTTGCCCTTCATCAATATTGAGTGGGAATGCACCTGGCATTGCAGCACCAGAACTTGGAACACCAATTGAACTATAATGGTGAGCATAACTAATTCCTCCGCCCGGTAAACCAATTTGACCTAACATTGCGGAAAGAACTGCACCCATCCAGTATGGTTGTTCACCATGTTGCTGACGTTGAATTGCCCAACCAAAGATTAATTGGGTACGTTTTCCAGCTAATAAGCGAGCAAATTGACGAATTTCATCTGCTGGTATGCCGCAGATTTTTTCTGCCCATTCAGGTGTTTTAGCAATTTTATCTTCACTTTCACCGAGGAGGTAAGGCACAAATTTTTCAAAACCAATGGTATAAACATCAAGGAATTTTTTATCGTATAAATTTTCGGTATAAAGGGTATAAGCTAACCCTAACATAAACGGAACGTCAGTTTGAGGATTGACATATTGATGTTTACAGCCTAAGAAATTTTGGGTTTTACTTTTAACTGGATCGACACAGATAACATTAATTTCGTTATTTGCTACTTTTTGTTTTAATTGTTCTAAATAAGCGTAAGCTTCGTGGGTTTCACAGTTCCAACCTACTTGTAGATTTTTCACTGGATCACTTGCCCAGAAAATAATGTTGTTACTTTGGTTAAGTAAAATTTCCCACGATGTACCTTGAGAATATACTTCGGTTGAACCAAGGACATAAGGTAAGATGACTTGCCCAGCACCAGTGGAGTAATCACCACTGGTTGTAACGCTATTACCAAACATACTGATAGCACGAATCATATTGTTACCACAGCTATGGAATTGTCCTGTTGATCGCCAGCCAACTAATCCAGTATGTAATGCCCAAGGACCATAATCTTTTTGAATACGGTCTAATTCTTCATAGAAAAGATCAAGGGCTTGATCCCAAGTAACACGCACAAAGCGGTTATCACCACGTTGTGCAGTATTACTATTGTGTCTGTTTTTTAACCAGTCTAAGCGTACCATCGGATAGCGAATACGGCTCTCGCTATAAATTAATCCTTGGATCCCATTAATCATTTCTGTTGGGTATTGATCATATTCAAAAGGCTTAATTGCACTTACTCGACCATTTTCAACTTTGGCTCGAATCGCTCCCCAGTGAGACCCTGTAATTCTCCAGTCTGCTGGGTTATCGTTTTCACTAGCGAACGCTGTTTTTGAAACTAGGAAACTAGGCATTGCAAATGTTGCTGCCATAGCAGACATATTTTTCAGAAATTGACGACGTGATTGTTCCATTATTCGTTCCTATTTTTTCTCGCTATTATGTTGTTCAAAGGTTGATGAATGTAATTGCAAGTAACGCAATACTTCTTTGCTGGTTTGTTTATCCATATTAGTGAAACCAACCATACCGTTGAATAAACCGATCCAAGTATTCGCATCGAAATGAGCTATTTCAGGCTGTCTGTGGCAGGTACTACATTGTGTTTTGTAGTTTTCTGCTGCATCTTGCCATACGGCATGAATATCAGAAATTAAGCTAGATTTAGGCAACCAAATTTGGAGTTTTACATTTTGCCAAGTTAATCCAGTAAGCTCATCTTCTTTTTCACTAATCACTTCAAATTTTGGATTAGATTGCATAAATTCTTTGCTGAAAGTTGCATTGACGATGTTAATACCGAAATTGTTATACCAAACACGACCAAAGCCTTTTTTCTTCCGCCACATATCAATTTGGACTAAATCTGCATTTTTACCAGCTTTAATGAAGGTTACAGGTACAGCACCTTCAATATGTCCAATAATTTGATCAAAATTATCGCCATCAAAGATAGCTACGGTACCTTTGGTGTAGTATTGTTGTTCAGGTTTTAGTGAAGTAACAACTAAACCACCAAATTTATCAATATTGGCATTGTCATCACGTTGTGGTAAATGATGTGCAATTCCTTTATGACAATCAACACAGCTTTGATCACGTTTTGCTGCAGGAATCATCGCTTTTTGAGCGGCTAATGACATTTTGCTGAAGTTCATACGTTCATATTTATGACAAGCTTTACATTCTTTAGAACCATTTGCTGCAAATCTTGCCCACTCTTTTTCGGCGAGTTCACGGCGATGTTCTTCAAATGCTTTAGGATCATCATATTTTCCGCTTAATTCTGCCCAAATTTCTGTTGAGGCTTGAACTTTGCGAGCAAATTTTGCTGTTTTATCATGTGGTAAATGACAACTTGAACATGTTGCAGTTACACCAGAAGCATTTGACCAGTGAACAGTCTGTTTTAATTCTTCATAAGGTTGCTGCATTGAGTGGCAACTAATACAAAATTCTTCGGTAGCTTGTTGTTCTAAAATATCATTAAATTTTTGCCAGCTAATAATACCAGCAATAAAACCGATAAGAATTAAAATTCCTAAACCAAATCGAGCAGACGGTTTAAAAAATAAAGCCTTAAAAAAGGCTAAGATATTTTTGATAAGTTGAAATAATTTTTTCATTGTTGTTCCTATGTTAATTATGCGGTTGGTAATCCAATGACGAAAATTTGTAACAGCCATACCACCAGACCATAAGCACCCACACACATTACCAATAGAAGTGGTAAGATAATAAAAGATAAAAGTGCAATTTTTCCAAGTTCAACACTTAATTTTTCATTTTTGTTGTCTTCAGTTTTTTTCATTTTTACTGTCTCAAGATAGTTATTAAATAGTAATATTATACGTTAGATTACAAATCTTAACTTTGATTTGAAACAATTAGGCGTTAGTTGCTTTTGTAAACTTATTGTTTTGTATAATCAAAATTGAGAGTGATATATATTAGTAATTGATTTATAAATATAATTTTTGATTTTCCGTATAAATAGGAAATTTATGATCGCTTTAGTAGTAACTAAGTAAACTATTTTACGGAAATTTTTGTAAATATAAAAGAATTTTTGTCAAGTTATTAGAGTGATTACGAATATTTTCAATACTTTTTCTTTTAAGGGATAAACGAGGTTTAGATCTTGAATTGACAGCAAGCAGAACCAGTGTATTTGACAAAAGGTGATTTTACTGATTTATTAGAAATTCAATCAAGCTGATTAAATATTTGATTAATAGTGAAAGGTCGTGAACTTTTTTTGTGAGTTTTAATCAAAGTTAATATTGCTGTTAATTTAGGGTTATGTTGTTATGTTATTTTCAATGCGGAAAACGAAGTGGTGTTTATCATCGACTACGTTAATTGCTTTAGTCTCTCTTTATTTTACACTTATATTAAATTATCCCCTGTATAAAGTAATCTTAAAAGTTCACCCGTTTACGGGGTCAGCCGAAGATTATTTTTTATTTACGATTCCTCTTTTTATCTTTTTTACTCTTAATGCCGTTTTTCAGCTTTTCGCTTTACCCTGGTTACATAAGATTATTATGCCCTTACTATTAATAATTAGTGCATCTATTGGTTATAGTGAACTGTTTCTCCATGTTTATTTTAATACGGATATGCTAGAGAATGTTTTACAAACGAATATGGCAGAAAGTGTTAGATTATTGAGTATTCCTTATATCGCTTGGATTATATTATTAGGAATTGTGCCAGCGATATTGTATATAACTGTGAAGGTTGATTATCGTCTTTGGTGGAAAGAGATTTTAACTCGGATAGTGATGATTTTACTCTCTTTTTTAGTTATTTTCGGGATCGCAAAGTTTTTCTATCAGGATTATGCCGCTTTTATCCGTAATAATAAAAGTATTACCCATTTAATTTTGCCTTCTAATTTTATTGCTTCTGGTGTGAATGCAGTCAAAAGAATACGTGAGGCTAACCGCCCTTTTGTTCAGCTTGGACTTGATGCGCAATTAGTCAAAAGTAGTGAGAAAAGAAAGGTAATAATATTAGTTGTTGGTGAAACGACACGAGCTGAAAATTGGGGGTTAAATGGTTATCAGCGACAAACGACTCCGTTACTCAGTAAACAATCTAATGTGGTAAATTTTAAGCATACAATGAGTTGTGGAACCGCAACCGCAATTTCTGTGCCTTGTATGTTTTCTCATTTAGATCGAGTTGATTATGATGCTAGCATTGCTCGTAATACAGATAATGTCTTGGATATTCTCAAGCGTGCAGGATATGAAGTCGTTTGGTTTGAGAATGATGGCGGTTGTAAAGGCGTTTGTAATCGAGTTGAAAGCTATGAAATGACACAGTTAAATTTGCCGCAGTATTGCAAAGATGGTGAATGCTTAGATCAGATTTTATTACAAGATTTTGATAAGACTTTATTGCGTTCTAATCGGGATATTGTGGTGGTCTTACATACAATTGGTAATCACGGTCCAACTTATTATGAACGTTACACCCCAGAGTTCCGTCAGTTTACGCCAACTTGTGATACTAACCAGATTAACCGCTGCACTAATCAAGAATTAGTGAATACCTATGATAATGGGGTGTTGTATATAGATTATTTCTTAAATCAAACAATTGAAAATCTTAAAGTGTTAAGTGATAAGTATCATTGGGATACAGCCTTATATTATCTTTCCGATCACGGTGAATCGCTAGGGGAAAATGGTGTTTATCTGCACGGTACACCTTATGCCATTGCACCAAGCCAGCAAACTCATATTCCAATGATAATGTGGTATTCTGACAACTGGTTACAAAATCAGAAGTTAAACTTAACCTGTTTACAACAACAAGGTCAAAATAATGCTTATTCACAGGATAATTTTTTCCATACTGTCTTAGGTATGGCAGAAGTGGCAACAACGGTCTATCATAAAAATGCAGATATTACAGCGAGTTGTAAAGTGCAGTAGTTCTCTTCTAAACTAATAAAAAATAAAGCTAAGTTTACTTAGCTTTATTTTTTACGGCTTATTAAAATCTAGTGTACCAATCTCAAAATATAGCTTATCAATGATTATTGGTATCCAGTTTGGATAACAGTGCTATCACCTCATAGTGTGAAGTATGAGGAAACATATCAAACAGTTGGATTTTTTCTAGTTGGTAGCCATTCAGTTGGGCTAAATCTTTTCCCATTGTAACGGCATTACAGCTAGAGTAGAGTAAATAGTTGGGTGATAGTTGGTTAAGGTAAGCACATAATTCTTGACCAATACCACGTCTAGGCGGATTAACAATCACCAAATCAGGTTTGGTATTGGCTTGATAAGTGGTGGCATCTAAAGCACGAAAATCAACTTGAGAAAGTTTAAGTGTTGCAACTGAACGTTGTGCAGCGGTGATGGCAGCGGGTGAAATTTCAATACCTGTCAATGGAATAATGCGTGTTTGACCTAAACTGTCTAAATAGTTTTCTCTTGCAACTTTACAATGTAAGCCAAATCCGCCAACACCACAAAAAAGATCCCAAATTTGATAGATAGGTAAAGTTTTAATCCATTGTTGGGCGGTATGGTATAAAGCGGCTGCCACGCTTGGATTAGTTTGAAAGAATCCTTGTGGGCGAATAAAAAGAGGAATGTGATTAAAATTTTCTGCTAAATATTGTTGTTTGGTTAAAAAAATTTCTTTTTCACCTTCAAGAATCGCAGCATGGATTGGTTGAATATTAGCAGTAACGAGCGTAATTTGTGGTAGTTGGTGTAAAAATTGCGGTAACTCACGTTGTAATAAGTCTAATTTTATCTCACTGCGTAAGACAAAACGTAGCATAAAATTTCCACTATCCTGACTTTGAGTTAATAAAATGTATTTGAGTTCACCTTTCTTTTTAGCAGTGTTATATGGGACTAATCCTGCTCGTCCAATTAAGCGTTTCAGTTTGGTTAAAATATCCTGAAATATCGGAGGATAAAGAAGGCAGTCTGAGAGATCTACCGCAGAGGTAGGATCTTTAGGATCATTTATAATCCCTAGAATTGGTCGTTCCACCGTACCTGAAACTGCCATTTTAGCTTTATTGCGCATTGCAATTAAAGGGGAATGATAGGGAGCTAGCCACTGGGTTTGTGGAGTGATTGACGCCTTAATTTGTTGTTTTAAATCAGACTGTTTTTGCTGTAATTGCTGAGCATAGTCAAGGTTTATCCAATGACAAGAACGGCATTTACCTTGCTGGTAATGGTAACACTCAGGCTGAAAAGCAGGCATAAGATTTCCTTGTTAGTTTTCTCGAATAAAGAGACGATAGTTGACACTAATGGGTGTGGCGGGATTAAGTGGAATAGTAATAACTTGTTTAGCGGCTAAGGATAATTCATTCCATTCGATGGCTTGTTGCCAATGAGGCGGCTGAGTTACACCATTTTGATCATACCAAGTTAGTTTATAAGCTAAGCTAATTTGCTTTTCACTTTGATTTTTAATCCGAATATTGTGTTGATCTGTATTAACCTCAATCGCTTCGGCAATCGGAGCCGTGATATTAATCACTGGGCGTGAATAAATCAAATAAGTGTTTGGTGATGAAGTATTACAAGCGACAGTCGTTAGAGTGCAAATAAAGATAAGTAAGATAGCTGTTATTTGTTTCATAATCTTAGCCTTATTTTGGAGAATTAGGCAGTTTTAATCGCAAATGAAATGACATCTGCAATGTTATCTGTCCCTATTGCTAACATTAATAAGCGATCTATTCCTAATGCCACACCAGAGCTGGTTGGTATTCCTGCCTCTAGTGCCGCTAAAAAGTTATGATCAAGTTGTTGAGTTGGTAAACCTAATTTTTCTCTTTGGCGATTATCTTGTTCAAAACGAATTTTTTGTTCTTGGGCATCGGTGAGTTCGTGGAAACCGTTAGCTAATTCTAGTCCCTTATAGTAAAACTCAAAACGTTCGGCAACACGATGATCTTCAGAGCTAATTTGGGCTAAAGCAGCTTGTGCGGCTGGAAAATGGTAAATTGCGGTTGGGCGATCTTTACCGATATTGGCTTCAACAATTTCACTAAAGAGAAACTGTAATAATGTATCTCTTTCTTCTTGTTCAGCGTTTTGTAAACCATGTTTTTTAGCGAGAGTGGCTAATTCTGCGGTTGTTGCTGAGAGTGGATCAACGCCTACATATTCTTGAAAGGCAAATTGATAACTTAAACTTTCTGCTGGTGGGCAATCTAGGATAAATTGGAGTAGATCATCGACTTCATCAATCAGACGATACATATCAAAATATGGGCGATACCATTCTAACATCGTAAATTCAGGATTATGGTGTTTTCCTGCTTCTTCGTTGCGAAATACTTTGCAAATCTGAAAAATAGGTCCACTTCCCTCCGCAAGTAAACGTTTCATATGGTATTCAGGACTGGTAATGAGATGAAGTTGTTCACTTTGTCCAGAAAAAGGAGCAATAAATTGCGTATTGAAGGTAGAAAGATGAATATCTGTAACAGAATAGTGACTTAGGATTGGTGTTTCCACTTCAAGTAAGCCACGTTCAGTGAAAAAATGGCGAATTGCAGCAATTATTTTTGCTCGTTTTAATAAATTATTAATTGTTGAAGTTGATTTCCAATTTAGCGTATTTTCAAATTGTTCAGTTTGTGTCATAGCACGTTATCCCTGATCGTTATCAGCTTGAATTAGAGAAATAGGTTTCAAAAATAAGGAACTATTCTAGCTGAAAGGTAAAAATATACCAACTTTTGTCATTGTTACGAATCATTATCACTGCCTACTTATTTCTCCATTTTATTTTTTTGAGTTAGATCACGAAATCTAACTTTTATTAACATTTATTGACAAAAGGGCTTATTTCAAGCAAAAAATGGTGGCAAAATGCAGTTGCTAAGTTACTCAGCTGAGTAATTTTTTCTACTATACTACGTTAAAATTCTGGAGGAATATCGTGCAGACCGTTAATGTCGATATTGCAATTATTGGTGCTGGTGGTGGTGGCTTGAGAGCCGCAATTGCTGCAACAGAAGCAAACCCAAACTTGAAAGTTGCATTAGTATCTAAAGTTTATCCTATGCGTAGCCATACTGTTGCTGCTGAAGGTGGTGCTGCGGCAGTGATTAAAGAGGAAGACTCTTATGATAAACATTTCCATGATACAGTTGCTGGTGGCGATTGGTTATGTGAACAAGATGTGGTTGAATATTTTGTGAAGCATTCTCCGATTGAAATGACTCAATTAGAGCGTTGGGGCTGTCCTTGGAGTCGTAAGCAAGATGGGGAAGTGAATGTTCGTCGTTTTGGTGGTATGAAAATTGAACGAACTTGGTTTGCAGCAGATAAAACAGGCTTCCATTTACTGCATACGCTTTTCCAAACTTCAATGCAATATCCACAAATTCAACGTTTTGATGAGCATTTTGTGCTTGATATTTTAGTTGATGATCAACACGCTCGTGGTTTAGTTGCAATGAATATGATGGAAGGAACATTAGTTCAAATTAATGCCAATGCAGTCATAATTGCAACAGGTGGTGGCTGTCGAGCATTCCGCTTTAATACGAACGGTGGGATTGTAACTGGTGATGGTTTAGCGATGGCATATCGACACGGTGTACCATTAAGAGATATGGAGTTTGTTCAATACCACCCAACAGGCTTACCGAATACAGGGATTTTAATGACGGAAGGTTGCCGTGGTGAAGGGGGAATTTTAGTCAATAAAAATGGCTATCGTTATTTACAAGATTATGGTTTAGGGCCAGAAACACCAATTGGCAAACCAGAAAATAAATATATGGAACTTGGTCCACGTGATAAAGTTTCACAAGCCTTTTGGCAAGAATTACAAAAAGGAAATACTCTCAAAACCGCAAAAGGTGTTGATGTTGTTCATCTTGATTTACGCCATTTAGGTGAAAAATATCTACATGAACGTCTACCATTTATTTGTGAATTATCAAAAGCTTATGAAGGGGTTGATCCTGCAAAAGAACCGATTCCAGTTCGCCCAGTGGTACACTACACCATGGGAGGGATTGAAGTTGATCAGCAATGTGAAACTCGAATAAAAGGATTATTTGCTGTGGGTGAGTGTGCTTCTTCTGGCTTACACGGGGCAAATCGTTTAGGTTCTAACTCTTTAGCAGAATTGGTTGTGTTAGGGCGTGTTGCTGGAGAACAAGCTGCATTGCGTGCAGTCGAAAAACAACAAATTAATCAAGAAGCAGTTGATGCTCAAGCGAAAGCGGTTGTTGATCGTCTCAATAATCTCTTAAAACAAGAAGGAACAGAATCTTGGTCAACCATTCGTGATGAAATGGGAATGATAATGGAAGAAGGTTGTGGTATCTATCGTACGCAAGAGAGTATGCAAAAATCGGTTGATAAAATTCAGGAGTTGAAAGAACGTTATAAACGGATTGCTATTGCTGATCGTTCAAGTGTATTTAATACTGAAATATTATATACGATTGAATTAGGCTATATCCTTGATGTTGCGGAATCCATTGCTAATTCAGCACTAGAACGAAAAGAATCCCGTGGAGCTCATCAGCGTTTAGATTATACCGAACGTGATGATGTCAACTATCTAAAACATACTCTCGCTTTCTATAATCCAGAAGGTCGGCCGCAGATTGAGTATAGTGATGTTAAGATCACTAAATCACAACCAGCGAAACGTGTATATGGTGCAGAAGCAGAAGCTGCTGAAGCCGCTAAAGTAAAAGAGGGGCAAGCATAATGACACAGATGAATACAATGACGGTTGAAGTGTTACGTTATAATCCAGAAGTAGATGCTGAACCGTATTTAAAATCTTATCAAGTACCTTACGATAATCAAACATCTCTCTTAGATGCTTTAGGTTATATTAAGGATAAACTTGAACCTGAATTATCTTACCGCTGGTCTTGCCGTATGGCGATTTGTGGTTCTTGTGGAATGATGGTAAATAATAAGCCTAAATTGGCGTGTAAGACTTTTCTGCGAGATTATAGTGGCCATATGCGGATTGAACCATTAGCCAATTTCCCGATTGAGCGAGATTTGGTGGTAGATTTAAGCCATTTTATTGAAAGTTTAGAGTCTATTAAACCTTATATTATTGGTAATACTGCACCTGAGTTGCAAAATATACCACAATCTTCTTCTGAGTTAGCGAAATCTCGGACTCGTCAAACACCAGCGCAATTAGAGAAATATCGTACATTTTCAATGTGTATTAATTGTGGCTTATGTTATGCCGCTTGCCCACAATTTGGTTTAAACCCAGAATTTGTTGGGCCGGGGGCTTTAACTTTGGCACACCGATATAACTTGGATAATCGTGATCATGGTAAAGCAGAACGTATGAAAATCATCAATGGTAAAAATGGAGTATGGAGTTGTACCTTTGTTGGTTATTGTTCTGAAGTTTGCCCAAAACATGTTGATCCTGCCGCTGCAATACAACAAGGTAAAGTCGAAAGTACGAAAGACTATGTCATTGCAATGTTGAAACCACAACAATAAGGAGAGGAATAATGAGCGTAGTCAATCATTCAAGCAGTAGTAAACGCAAAAAATATGTGCGTGAAGTAAAAGCTTCTTGGTGGAAGAAACTCGATTTTTATAAGGCTTATATGCTAAGAGAAGCGACTGCTATACCAACAGTTTGGTTCTGTATTGTTTTGCTTTTTGGTGTGATTAATTTAAATACCAATGGATTAGAGGGAATAGTTACCTTTATTAGTTTTTTACGTAATCCAATTGTTATTATTTTAAATATTATTACGTTAGGTATGGTGTGCTATAACACCTATACTTGGTTTAATTTAACACCAAAAGCATTAAATATTATTTATAACAATGAGCGTTTGCCACAATCCTATATCAGAGTGGTAATGTGGGTGATTACAGTTGCAGTAACGCTTTTAACCCTAGTTCTAATTTATTTATAAGGAGAATGTGATGAAAGCAACACCAAAACGTTCTAACGAACCCGTTGTTTGGTTACTGTTCGGTGCAGGTGGAACAATTAGTGCAATTACATTCCCCGTATTAGTACTGATTGTGGGATTTTTACTGCCATTTAATCTGATTGAACCAAGTAGTATTTATAAAATCGCTATTTTTTTACAAACTTGGATAGGTAAGTTATTGTTACTAACACTACTCATTTTTCCAATTTGGTGTGGTTTGCATCGTATCCATCATGGTTTACATGATATTAAGGTGCATTTACCAATGAGTGGTTTTATTTTTTATGGTCTAGCAAGCCTTTATACTGTTTTAACATTCTTTGCAGTTCTAATTTAGAACGACTCTTTGTTATTGTAAAACCCATCGTTATCGATGGGTTTTTTATCAAGTTTGAGTATAAGTTTAAAAAAAATTAACAAAATGTTACATATTTTTAAAAAAGAAAAAACTTTTCATTACCTATTAATTTTATAAAGTAAAATAAATTTTATTACTTAGTTAGGATTAAAATTGTTAATCAAGCTAATTACAATTAGCATAAAAAAATTACCAGAATATTCGTTAGTTGTTTTTTTATACAGTTAATCAGTAAAACTGTGAGCTTTATCTCTTTTTATCAACTGTATTATATCGTTAAAAATAGATTTTCTTTAAAATCATTCCTAGTTCACTCTATTTGAAAAAATTTAAAATTATTAAACTTAAAAACTAAGGAGAAAGCATGAGTATTGCTATTATCATAGCGACCCATGGTGTTGCGGCAGAGCAACTTCTCAGAACAACTGAGATGTTAATTGGGGAACAAGAAAATGTTGCATTTATTGATTTTGTTCCCGGTGAAAATGCCGAAACTATTATGGAGAAATATCAAGCAAAACTTGCTGGTGAGTTATCTCACTGCACGCAAGTATTGTTTATGGTGGACACTTGGGGCGGAAGTCCGTTTAATGCGGCGAACCGTGTTGCTGACGGTAAAGACAATATGGAAATTGTAACCGGTGTTAATATCCCAATGTTGGTAGAAACCTTTATGGCTCGTGATGACAATCCTTCGTTAGAAGAATTGGCTGAAGTTGCATTAGAGACTGGGCGTGGTGGTGTACGTGCTTTGAAGCTAGAACAAAAACCACAAGCTCAAGCAGAAGCAAAAACGGTTGAACCAGCGGTTGTTAAAGAAGTTCCTTCCCAACCAACAACAGCGACAGCCGGGCAACATATGGCTATTGGGTTAGCTCGAATTGATGATCGGCTTATTCATGGACAAGTTGCAACTCGTTGGACGAAAGAAACCAAAGTAAATCGTATCATTGTTGTTAGCGATGAAGTGGTTAAGGATAGTGTACGTAGTACAATGCTAAAACAAGCTGCACCTCCGGGAGTTACAGCTCACGTTGTTGGAGTAGAGAAAATGGTTCGGGTTTATAATAATCCTGAATATAACGATGACCGTGTGATGTTACTCTTTACGAATCCGACAGATGCATTAAAGCTTGTTGAAGCTGGCTTGAATATTACATCGGTGAATATCGGTGGTATGGCATATCGTGACGGTAAAAAACAGATTACAAGTGCGGTATCGGTTGATCAAACTGATATTGATGCATTTAAGAAACTCGCAGAGTTAAATGTTGAGTTAGATGTGCGTAAAGTATCGAATGATCGTAAAGCAGATATGATCGATCTGTTGAAGAAAAATAATTTATTTTAGTTAGTTTACAATGTAAGGAAAACAAAATATGGAACTTACAAGCTTTCAGCTAGTGCTGATTTTTATTGTTGCCTGTATTTCAGGTATGGGATCTATTCTTGATGAATGGCAAACTCACCGCCCATTAATTGCTTGTACCTTAATTGGTTTAGTTTTAGGTGATCTAAAAACTGGCATTATGGTTGGTGGTACGTTAGAAATTTTAGCCTTAGGTTGGATGAACATTGGAGCGGCTTTAGCACCAGATTCAGCGTTAGCGTCTATCATTTCAACTATCTTGGTGATTGTCAGCAAACAAGAAATTAGTACAGCGATTGCATTAGCTATTCCATTAGCTGCTGCAGGACAGGTTTTAACTTATATCGTGCGTACCATTACTGTTGGTTTTCAACATGCGGCAGATAAAGCGGTTAGAACGGGTAATCTAAGTTATTTATCTTGGGTTCATGTTTTAGCATTGTTCCTTCAAGCAATGCGAATTGCAATTCCTGCGATTATCGTTGCATTAACAGCAGGTACTGAAGGGGTTCAAGAAATGTTAAATTCAATCCCAGCAGTGGTAACTAATGGTTTGAAAATTGCCGGTGGTATGATCGTAGTAGTCGGTTATGCGATGGTTATCAATATGATGCGTGCGGGTTATTTAATGCCATTTTTCTATGCGGGTTTTGTTGTTGCTGCCTTTACAAACTTCAACTTAGTGGCTCTTGGTGTATTAGGTGCTGTTATGGCGGTGCTTTATATTCAATTACACCCTAAATACAACCAATCAAAACAAGTAGTTCAGGTCGTTCAAGGTAACGATGATTTGGATAACAGATTAGACTAAGTAAGGATTTGAAAATGACAGAGAGAAAAGTAACAAAATCAGATTTGAATAGTGTTGTTCTCCGTTCAAATTTATTTCAAGGTTCTTGGAACTTCGAACGTATGCAGGCTTTAGGTTTTGCCTTCTCAATGGTGCCAGTAATTAAACGTTTATATCCAGATCCAAACTCACAAGAGCGTAAAGATGCGATTAAACGTCATTTAGAATTTTTTAACACCCAGCCTTTCGTTGCTGCACCTGTTTTAGGTGTTACTATCGCTTTAGAAGAAGAAAGAGCAAATGGAAAAGAAATTGATGATTCTGCAATTAATGGGATTAAAGTCGGTTTAATGGGACCATTAGCTGGTGTTGGTGATCCAATTTTCTGGGGAACAGCACGTCCAGTGTTTGCAGGTTTAGGGGCGAGTTTAGCACTTAATGGTAGTATTTTAGGGCCTATTTTATTCTTCGTTCTCTTTAATCTAGTACGCTTATTAACTCGTTACTATGGTGTACATTATGGGTATAGAAAAGGTCTTGATGTCGTTGGTGATATGGGCGGTGGTTTATTACAAAAACTAACTGAAGGGGCTTCAATTCTAGGTCTATTTATTATGGGGGCATTAGTTAATAAATGGACAACCGTGAATATTCCGATTGTTATCTCTAAAACCACCAACCAAGTTGGTGATGTTACTGTAACGACAGTACAGAATGTTTTAGATAGTTTAATGCCGGGATTAGTACCATTACTGCTAACCTTTGGTTGTATGTGGTTATTACGCAATCGTGTAAACCCATTATTAATTATCCTTGGTTTCTTCGTTATTGGTATTTTTGGTGCTTGGACGAAAATTCTAGCATAAAAATAAAATCATTTATTTTGAAGAGAATTATATTAAGACTTAAACAGCAACAATATTGTTGCTGTTTTTTTATTTTTTAAAAGATAAATGTTACCTAAAATAATAGTATTAATTGAATGGAATATATAAATATGGAGAGATAATTTTTATTTTCATCATTGATGAAGTTTTATTAGGATAAACAATATTTTTAGCTTATCTGATATGTAGATCATTATTTTATTTCTAGTGATTATTATTGTATAAATAGAGATAACATTATAGAATAATAGCTAAGTTGTTGTTTTATGAGGTGGTTATGTATCAAAAAATCCTGATTGTAGTAGGATTATTAGTAGGTGTTTTAGGTGGTGTTGAATATTTTAAACCAAACATACCTGATGAATATAGAAAAAGTTATCAAAATTTTTTAAAAAAATTACCTCAAGAAGTTACCACTTATTCCCAAGATTTATTAGCACGTTATTTTCCTGATTATTTTCATCAACAGACGCAATCCAATCGAAAAAAAGAAACGCATCGACTTGATGTAACAACTTTTAAACCGAAAGGGCACAATTTAGCGTATTGTAAAAATAATATTTACCAACAACAACCATTAATCAATTCAGCTTTCGAGCAAGGACGAGCGGGAAAAAATGAAATTACCACATTATGTTATTATGGTTATGCTTTACAGTATAAAGATGAATTTAAAATTCCATTATGGACGGCAGAAAAATTAACTAGACAACGTATTGAACAGGGTAAAAATGGTAATCGTCCTCCTCATTTTTATTCTGATCCAAATTTAGAAAAAAAATTTAACAGCGTGATCACCCATGAAGATTATACTGGTAGCGGTTATGATCGTGGGCATGTTGCACCTAGCCGTGATATGCCATTAGCTGATCGATTAGAATCTTTTTATATGTCAAATATTGTGCCACAAACAGCACAAAATAATCGGTTTATTTGGGCGAATATCGAACAAATTTCACGTTGTATGGCAACTAAATATAATACTGATGTCTATGTAGTAAATGTACCAGTAATTGATGTTGAGAAGGCTAAAAGAACTAAGAAATTAAAAATATTACAAACTAAAACAGGTAAACAAATCGTTATTCCTGATTATATGGCAAAAGCTATTTATATTCCGAAAAGAAATGAAATTGGGGTTTATTTAACCCAAAATAATACTTCTAAGACAAAGTATAAATTAGTTAGTATCAATCAATTAAAAAAACTTGCTTATATTGATGTTTTTCCAACTTTACCTTCATCATTAAAAAATAAAATAAGTAAATTGCCTAACCCTAATAACGTTGATACCTTTTGTGGATAAAGAAGGAAAAGAAGATGGAATATTTAAATATTTTAGAGAAAGTAGAAATAAAAAATATTCAATCCATTATTAATGAAACAATTTTATTATTAGAACAATTTCAGCCTTTTAGTTTACAAGAGTTACAGATTCCTGTAATTGAAGGGGATAATGGTAAAATTAATGTTATTTATGTTGATAATGCAACAGATCATTTAACTTTATCTTATTATCCTATTTCATCTGATCTTAACCAAGATCTACGTTTAGATTTTGCAATGAAATTAAGTTCTTATTCTTTAGTAAAAGAAATAAAACAAGAATTAGAGATGATAGGTGATAAATTATTACATTCTAATCAATCTATTTGGGCGAATAGTTTAAAGCTTTATATTAATAATAAAAATATTTTTCCATTATATCATTTAATTAAAAATATCTATCAACAGCTTTATAAAGTAAAAAAATCACAGCAATTTTTACCAGAAGATACACTTACACATTCAATAGTAACAAGTAAAAAAGTAGATTTTTCAGATTTTTGTATCAAGTAATTATCTCTTTATTTTGAAGTTTCAATTAGTGTGTAATTAATATAATTACTGTTTAAGTTGAAAAATTATTGTTAGAATAAAATCATTTTATTGTCTTACTTTGGAAATAAAAATTATGAATGTTTATATTTTATTCCTCATTATTTTATTTTTCTTCGGCTATGCTTTTTACGATCAATTTTTGATGGAAAAATTAAAGGGGAAAACCTGTTTAAAAGTACGACTTTATCAGCGAAATAAACTTGAAGGAACGGTACTTATTGCATTACTTGGAGTGGCGCTATATCAATCTTATCCTGATGAATTGACGCCTTTTTATCTATTTTTATTAGCTAGTTTTGGAGTATTAGTTATTTATCAATTCTTTATTCGCTGCCCTGTTCTTATTTTAAAACCCAAAGGATTTTTCTTTGCCAATTTATATGTTAGTTATGATCGAATTAATACCATTAATATTAGTGAAAATGGTTTTTTGCAATTTGTATTAAAAAATGGACGGGCATTACCAATTTATATTCAAGCGGTTGATGATATTGTTAAAGTATTAAACTTTTTTGTGGAAATTGGTCGAATTAATCCTAATCAAATGGAAAAAATAGCAGAAAAAATTATTAAAGAAAATAAATTAAGACAAAAACAGAAAGATACATCAGATAATTAATTATAGGAATTTAGATAATGATCTACCAGTTAGAAGGAAAAGCTCAAAATTATATTTGGGGTGGAAAAGAATATATTCCACATTTATTTCAATTTAAAGCAGAACAGCCTTATTATGCTGAATGGTGGCTAGGAACGCATCCCTTAGCACCTTCACAATTATTATTAGAAAATCAAGAAAGGTTATTATTAAGTGATTATATTGCTCAAAATCCAATCGTATTAGGGGAAAAAAGTCGCCAACTTTTTGCAGATGAATTACCTTATTTATTAAAAATTTTAGATGTCGCTCAACCTCTTTCGATTCAATTACATCCGACTAAAGAGCAAGCAGAACAAGGGTATTTAGTTGAAAATCAACAAGGTATTTTATTAACAGATGCTAAGCGTACTTATAAGGATCGTAATCATAAACCTGAAATGATGATTGCATTGTCTGATTTTTGGTTATTGCATGGTTTTAAATCTAAAACAGATATTGTTAAAACTTTATCATTACACCCTTCATTAAAAGTATTAGCTGAAAAACTATTGCAAACAGATATCCATTCTTTTTATGCTGAGATAATGCAGGCTAGTCAATCTCAATTAGCCGAATGGTTATTACCTATTTTTGATCAATATCAGATTGCTTATCAGGACGGAAAATTAAATTTGGATAATCCCGATTATTGGGTTTTATATACGCAAGAAGCAATGAATATTAGTCGAGAGAGATTAGATCCAGGGCTATTGTGTTTTTATTTGTTTAATTTAGTCCATTTAAAAAAAGGTGAAGGTATTTTTCAAGCTGCTGGTATTCCACATGCTTATTTAAGAGGACAAAATATTGAATTAATGGCTTGTTCTGATAATGTTATTCGTGGTGGGTTAACTCCGAAATATGTTGATATTCCACAATTATTATCTATTATTGATTGCCAAGAAATAACACCTAGTATTATTTCTCCAGCCTCTAATGAAAATGGAATATTTACTTATCAAACTCCAACTAAAGATTTTGCATTAAGTAATTTAAATTATCAGCAAAATATTAAGTTAGATTTTACTTCTTCTAGTGCAACTATTTTATTAGTTATGGAAGGGGAAATTGAAATAATTGCTGAGGAACAAAAGTTAGTTTTATCTCAAGGAAAAAGTATATTTATGGATGCAAAAACAGCTTGTCAAATAATAGCAAAACAAAATGGCTATGCAGTTTTAGCTCATTTACCAGATTTTAATTAAAGATCAAAGATAAAAAGAGGGAGTATTTTTTACTCCCTTTTTTATATTATTTATTTAGTAGATAATTTTTTAATTGTGAAAAATCATTTGGTAACACCTCTGATAAGAGAGGTAATTTTTCGTGTTTTGCTAAAGTTTCAGGCAGAGGTAATTTTAAATCTAAGATTCTTTCTACACTATCTTTAAATTTTGCTGGGTGAGCGGTACAAAGAAAAATACCTGTTTCATTAGCTTGTAAATTTTGTTGGAGTACTCGATAAGCAACGGCACCGTGTGGTTCACATAAATAGCCTTGCTGGTACATTTGTTTTAACGTTTCTTCTGTTTCTGGATCTGTTACTGCAGCGGAATGTAATTGTTCTAATTGCCAATTATTACGTTTAAACAATTCTTCTACTCGAGGCCAATTATTTGGTCGGCTAACATCCATTGCATTAGATAAGGTCGCAATAGTCTCTTTTGGTTGCCAGTTACCAGAGCGTAAATAACGAGGTATTGTATCGTTGGCATTGGTGGAGGCGATAAACCGTTTGATTGGCAATCCTAATGATTTAGCGATTAAGCCAGCAGTTAAATTGCCAAAATTACCACTTGGTACTGAGATCACCAAATCTTGTTGTTGATTTTCAGGAAGTTGTGCAACAGCTTCAAAGTAATAACAAATTTGTGCTAGAAGACGGCTAATATTGATGGAATTGGCTGAGTTTAATCCTATTGCTTGGCGAAGTTCACTATCATCAAATGCTTGTTTTACCAGTGCTTGACAAGCATCAAAATCACTTTGAATAGCAATGGTACGGATATTCCCTCCAAGAGTACAGAAAAGTTTTTCTTGTAATGGGCTGATTTTACCTTGCGGATATAAAATGACGACTTCAATATTTTCTAAGCCGTAGAAAGCGTGGGCAACTGCCGCACCAGTATCGCCCGAGGTGGCGGTGAGTATCGTAATTTTACCTTCGCCTCTGACATTTGCTAATGCTTGTGCCATAAAACGACCACCAAAGTCTTTAAATGCGAGTGTTGGTCCGTGGAATAGCTCAAGTGCATAGATATTCTCAGTTACAGCAGTTAATGGAGCAGGAAAGGTAAAGGCTTGTTGTACCATTGTCTGCATTGTTGCCGAAGGAATTTCATCACCAATAATAGCAGAAAGAATAGTTTGACTGCGTTCGACTAGCGGCATAGCCAATAATTGTTGAATTTGTTTACTTGAAAATTTTGGTAGTATTTCAGGAAAAAAAAGCCCTTGATCTTTGCCTAAGCCTTGGCGTACAGCTTGTGCAAAATTAACTTGTTCTTCTGGGTGTTTGATGTTGTATAAGTTCATATTTGTATATCCTAGTGCTTATTATATTATGCGAGCATTTTTGCTCCTTGGTTATCTACCTGACAGATATGGACAAATCCTTGGGAATTCTGAAGGTAGTTTTGATGTAAATAGTGTGCAATTTTATTAGCTGTTGTTAAATTATCTGCAATAGCAAACATAGTTGGACCTGAACCTGAAATACCACTACTTAAACCGCCGAGATCTTGGCAGCCTTGTTTGACTTGTAGAAACTGCGGTAACAGTTGTTGGCGATAAGGTTCTGCAATGAGATCTTGCAATAAATTTGCCGCTAATTTGGTTTGATTGGTGTGGCAAGCGTGAATGAATCCCCCTAAATTTCTTGCCTGCTCTATTAATGTTTGGCGTGGATAGTTAGGGGGTAAAATAGCACGAGCCTGGGCTGTTGGTACTTCAATACCAGAGTAAGCTAATATCCAGTACCAGTCAGTGAAATAAGGTAATGATTGGCAAATGGTATTACCTGTTTGTAGCATAAGTTGCATTCCGCCAAGATAACAAGGTGCAACATTATCATAATGGATTGAACCTGAAATTCTCCCTTCTAATTCTCCCATCATACTGAGAAGTTCAGTGCGGTTAAATGGTTCAGAATGAAAGGTATTTAAGCCTACGAGTGTTGCGACAATAGAACAGGCACTTGAACCTAAACCTGATCCAATCGGCATATTTTTTTCTAAAGTGAGGCGTAAAGGACGTGGCTTATTGCCTTGTAACTTTAACCGTTCGTTAAATAAAACATAGGCTTGATAAACAATATTTTTGTGCGGCTCTTGAGGTAAGTCTTTAACAAAATGCCCAACACAGTCAAAAGTAAAAGGCTGACTTGCGGTTTCTACCTGTACAATATCACCAAGTAATGTACCATCAATCGGAGAGAGTGCAACGCCTAAACTATCAAATCCCACATTGATATTTGCACTGGTGGCGGGAGCATAAATGCGTAACATATCCATTTTTTCTTCCTTGTTATTCACGTCCTGTTATTTGCGTAAAATTCTCAGTATATCGGCAAAAATTCCAGCTGCGGTAACATCATTTCCTGCACCATAACCACGCAATAATAGCGGAATTGGGGAATAATAACGAGTATAAAATGCTAAGGCATTTTCGCCATTTTTTACTTTATAGAGTGGATCATCACTATCTACTTCAAGAATAGCAACTTTGCATTTTCCGTGCTTAATTTGCCCGACATAGCGTAAGACTTTCCCTTGTTGTTTGGCATTATTGACTCTTTCGGCAAAAGCTTGATCGAGTTCTGGTAGCATTTGCATAAATTCTGCTGTGGATTTACATTCTGCAAAGTGGGGTGGTAATACCGCTTCAACCTCAATATCATCTAATTCCAGTTCTAAGCCAATTTCACGTGCAAGGATTAAGAGCTTACGGGCAACATCTTGTCCTGAAAGATCATCACGAGGATCGGGTTCTGTAAAGCCTTTTTCACGAGCTAAACGAGTAACCTCTGATAAAGGGGTGCCATTTTCTAATTCGCCGAAAATGTAAGATAAAGAGCCTGAAAGAATACCATTAAAGATTTCTACTTCATCGCCTGCAGCTAAAAGATTTTGCAGATTTTCAATAACAGGAAGCCCTGCACCGACATTGGTGTCATACATAAAACGGCGTTGGTTTTGTTGTGCTGCTTGGCGTAATTGACGATAGTATGCAATATTAGAGGTGTTGGCTTTCTTATTGGGAGTAACTACATGAAAACCTGCTTGTAGGAAATCGACATAATGATCGGCGATTTGTTGGCTAGAAGTACAATCAACAAAGACTGGGTTGACTACATGTTGATCTTTAACTGCGTTAAGGAGCTTATCTAGTTGAAAAGCCTGTTTAGTGTGAGCAAGTTTTTCTCGCCAGTTGGTTAAATCTAATCCTTCTGGATCAAGTAATAATTGACGAGAATTTGCAATTGCACATACTCGAATAGCAATATTTTTTTCGGCTAGAAAAGTTTGTTGACGACAGATTTGATCAATTAACTCTCCACCGACACCACCAGCACCGACTAAAAAAATACGAATAGAACGTTGACTATTAAAAAGTGCACGATGGGTCGATTTTACCCCTTCTATTGCACGTTGCTGTGGTATTACCACTGAAATTGAGCGTTCAGAAGAACCTTGTGCAATTGCAATAATGTTGACATTGGCTTTGGCTAGTGCAGAAAGGAATTTAGCTGCTATTCCTTTGGCTTGTTTCATACCATCACCAACCACAGAAATAATTGAGAGGTTGTCTAAAATTTCGATCTGTTCTAATGCTCCGCTACTTAATTCTTGTGCAAAAGTGTGTTGTAAAGCTTGTTCGGCTTTCGATGCTAATTTTTGTGGTACACAGAAACTAATACTATATTCAGAGGAGGATTGAGTGATGAGAATAACGGAAATACCCGCTTTCGACATAGTGTCAAAAACTTTGGCTGCCATACCGATTGTACCTTGCATAGCAGGACCAGCAATACTAAACATTGCAACTTCATTTAAGTGAGTAATACCTTTTACTTGTAATGTCTCTGAATGAATTTTACCATCAATTAATGTACCAGCGGCAGCTGGATTTGCAGTATTTTTAATCACACAAGGAATTTGACATTGAGCGATAGGGGCGATTGTTCTTGGATGAATGACTTTCGCACCAAAATAGGATAGTTCCATCGCTTCTTGGTAAGACATTGCTTGGAGCAAGTGAGCATCTGGTACAATACGAGGATCACAAGTATAAACACCATCAACATCTGTCCAAATTTCACAACAATTTGCCTTTAAACACGCTGCCAGAACTGCGGCGGAATAGTCTGAGCCATTTCGTCCTAAAACAACTAATTCACCACATTCATTGCCAGCGGTAAATCCAGCCATTAAAACAATATCGGAGCGAGGGATACTACTTGGATTAATTTTTTGAGTTGAACGTTCAATATCAACGGAGGATTCCAAATAGTCACCATAGGCAAGGAGTTTTTCAACTGGATTAATAACAGTAACGCTAAAGTTATTGGCTTCAAACCAAGCTTGCATTATTGTAATTGAAAGTTTTTCACCTCGAGAAATAATCGTTGCGTTAATATTGTCAGGACAAGGATTTTGAGCAGAGTATTGGGATAAGCATTGTTGAATTTGAGCAAATTCTGCATCGATCAAGGTTTTGCTATCAGCTAAATTAAAGGCATTATTTTGTTGATGTAATCCATCTAAAATAGTATGAAAAATTTGTTTGGCTTCGGATAAATCTTGCTGAAAATCCTGATCTTTATTTGTTTTTTCAACTAAACTGACAAGGTAATTAGTAATTTTAGCTGGTGCAGATAGTACTGCTGCGGCTTGATCTTGTCGGTGAGCTTGTTCAATCAGTGATGCTGCTTGTAAAAAGCGTTGTGGATTTGCTAGTGATGTACCACCAAATTTTAATACTCGCATGATGTTGTTTCCTTATGCCTGTTATTTACTAAAATTGTAAAAAAACCCGCACTTTTTGGTGCGGGTTTAAGATGAGTGTTTATTTTTCTAGCACTTACCCACACCATTAAGCATAATGGTAATAATCGTTGTAATGATGGTATGAGTCATTTGGATTGTGTGAAGATACATCTTGAAAAAATCCTACTAGAAAATAAGTAAAAGCGTTTTGTTTAAAAAATGAATGTATTATAAGTACCTAAATTCAATAACCTTGTCAAATAAAAAAATCAGATCTTAGAAAAAATCTATTTTATAATATCAGTAAGCAAAATTTGGAGTATAACAATGACAATTCAACAAAATTTGATTGGGATATTAGATAAAATTAAAGCGATTACTGTTCCTCAACCTGTTCACTTGTTAGCTGTAAGTAAAACTAAACCTTATACGGCGATTTTAGAAGCCTATCAAGCAGGGCAGATTGCTTTTGGTGAGAATTATGTTCAGGAAGGTGTTGAGAAAATTCAATGGTTTAAACAGCAAAATATACAGTTGGAATGGCATTTTATTGGTGCTTTACAATCCAATAAAACACGTTTAGTAGCAGAACACTTTGATTGGGTGCAGACTATTGATCGGGTTAAAATTGCTGAACGTTTAAATTATCAGCGTCCAACTGAGATGCCACCTTTAAATGTTTTAATTCAAATTAATATTAGTGACGAAAATTCAAAAGCAGGTATTGCACCAGCAGAGTTATTTGGATTAGCAGAACAGATAGTTACCTTCCCTAATCTCAGATTGCGTGGTTTGATGGCGATCCCCGCTCCGACATCAGATAAGCAAAAACAAACGGATACTTTTCAACAAATGAAACAGTTGTTTCTTCAGTTGCAACAATGTTACCCACAATTACAGTTGGATACTCTTTCAATGGGAATGAGTGAGGATATGCAAACTGCAATTCATTGTGGTTCTACAATGGTAAGGATTGGGACGGCTATTTTTGGTGGTCGAGTTTAATTTTTAGGTAAGTTGAACGGGAGAATTTATGATATTGCAATCTTTTTCGCTAGAACAACGATTACATCTTGCTGTTAGTCAGTTAGAACAACAATCTTTAGCTGATAAGTTATGGCAAATTTTACAGCAACAACAGTTTGTTGGGCGATTATCAGCACCAACAGTATTCCAATTGTGCCAACAATTACAATTAACCCGAGCACAATTAGCGTTAAACCTTCTACCTATTGCTGCCTGTTATGCGACTGTACCTATATCACAGTTTCGTGTAGGGGCGGTAGCTATTGGTGAGAGTGGTACATTTTATTTTGGTGCTAATCAAGAATTTAATCAGGTTGCGATTCAACAAACTATTCACGCTGAACAGAGTGCGATTTCTCACGCTTGGCTAGCAGGAGAGAGTAGATTAAGCGAGATTGCGGTAAATTATACTCCTTGTGGGCATTGTCGCCAGTTTATGAATGAATTAAATAGTGCTGAAAATTTATTAATTCATTTACCGCATAGTCAAAATAATTTATTACATAGTTATCTCCCCGATGCATTTGGTCCGCAAAATTTAGATCTTAAATCTCGTTTATTTGATCCG
The DNA here is from genome assembly GCF_003265225.1 of Mergibacter septicus. Lineage (NCBI taxonomy): Bacteria > Pseudomonadati > Pseudomonadota > Gammaproteobacteria > Pasteurellales > Pasteurellaceae > Mergibacter > Mergibacter septicus. The sequence continues at coordinate 102,521 of NZ_CP022013.1, forward strand.
TATGATAATCAACTTAATACCACACAAGAGGTGTTCTTTAGAGATGACCCTGTATTTGCATTGGCATTTAATGCAGCTAATATTTCATATTCTCCTTATAGTCATAGTTATTGTGGTATTGGAATACAGACTGATGATGGACAATTATTCAAAGGTCAATATATTGAAAATGCTGCTTTTAATCCGAGTTTACCGGCGTTACAAAGTGCGTTAAATTTTGTCTATTTATCTGCAAAAAGTAATGAACAGATAAAGCGGGTGGTAATGGTTGAACGTGTCGGTAGGTTGCAACAAAAAGCCAGTGCAGAGCAATTATTATCTACGCTAAGTACGCTTAAACTTGAATATTATGCGGTTTAATTTGAGTAGTTTGAAATATGGTTGAATTTAATCAGGCTAATCAGAGTGGTTAGCCTGATTATTTTTATTTCAGTAAATTTTGAGATAATGTTACGCTTTTTTATCCTTATATTTATTCCATAGCCATTTTATTAAAATGAAAATAATGACTAATGCGATAACAAAGTAAATTCCAGCCTGCCCTTTATGAACCTGTGCTTTAATCCAATCTAAATTGTGAGCGCCATAATGTCCAAGATAAACCCAAATTGGAACAGAAATAATGGCAGCAAAAAAATCCATTAAAAGAAAGTGAAGATAACTAACTCGGCGGGTTATTCCTGAGACCATATAGATCGGTGCTCGTAATCCGGGCAAAAATCTGGCAAAAAAGAGTACTCTACTCCCATATTTTTCAAATTTTTCTCGCACAAGTTTCATAACCTTAGGTTTTAAAATACGTCTTAATGGACGAAAACGTAAAATTTTCACACCAAAAATTCTACCTAACCAATACATTATGCTATCGCCGATTAATACACCAAGCATACTCACAATTAACATCATATGCGGATTAGCATAACCTAGACCAGCAATAATACCACCTGAAACTAGGGTTATATCTTCAGGAATAGGGACACCAAAACCACAAATAATTAGCACTAAAAAAACGGCGATATAGCCATATTCACTGAAAAACTCAATTAAAGTTTGCACATTAATATCCAAGGTTGATAGTTAGGTGAATGTAGAAAATTAAGGCTGTTATTTTGCCTGTTTCATTTTAAAATTACTACTAATTAAATAGGTTAATTAGGAAAAGATTGATCTGGTTATGATATTTTTTCTTATTCTTTGCGATCTCTTGTTCAAAAAAAGAAAAGGCTTTAATCTTGATTGGAATTCATCTATAATCTTCTGCTCCAAATTTTAGTTTGGAACTATTTCTTACAAAGTTGTCGGGTCGCCAACGACTTTGTTTTTTATTAATTTTTAACTTTAGAGAACTGAAAAATGTTTAAATTTAATGCTCAAGTTCGTCAGTCGCAAGGTAAGGGTGCGAGCCGCCGCCTGCGTCATAATGGTCAAATTCCTGCTATTGTTTATGGTGGTAGTGAAGCACCAGTTTCAATCGTATTAAATCACGATGATGTGAATAACGCACAAGTTCACGAAAATTTTTATACTGATACTATTACTTTAGTGATTGATGGCAAAGAAGTTGCAGTAAAAGTTCAAGCAATGCAACGTCATCCATTCAAACCAAAATTGGTTCATGTTGACTTTAAACGTGTTTAATTTCTAGTTTAAAGTAAGAAACACCAACAGTTTTGTTGGTGTTTTTTTATTTATATCGAAAATATAATTTAGCAAAAGCATTAACAAAAAATGAAAGCATTTTGGAGCAATAATGATAAAGATCGCATTGGGAATTGAATATGATGGTAAGCGTTATTTTGGTTGGCAAAAACAACAAAATGTAATTAGTATTCAAGCTGAATTAGAACGAGCGATTTCTAAGGTTGCTGCCGAAGAATGTCAGATTTTTTGTGCGGGGAGAACGGATTCAGGGGTACATGCAACAGGGCAAGTGATTCATTTTGAAACATCAGCTACTCGTAAACTCCAAGCTTGGACGTTAGGGGTGAATGCTAATTTACCTTCAGATATTGCAGTAACTTGGGCAAAAGAGGTGTCTGAAGATTTTCATGCACGTTTTAGTGCTACCGCTCGGCGGTATCGTTATTTAATTTATCCTAATCCTCTGCGTTCAGCTATTTTACCACAAGGGGTTACTCATTTTACTGGTGAGTTAGATCCGATATTGATGCACCAAGCAGGGCAGGCTTTATTAGGTGAAAATGATTTTAGCGCTTTTCGAGCGGCACAATGTCAATCGCATAGTCCGTGGCGGAATGTTCACCACCTCCGTGTTTTTCAACAAGGACGCTATATTGTGATTGATATTCAAGCTAATGCGTTTGTACATCATATGGTTCGCAATATTGTAGGAAGTTTATTAGAAGTGGGGAGTGGTAAGCAATCGCCAGAATGGATTGCTTGGTTATTAAAGCAGAAAGATCGTAAATTGGCTGCACCCACGGCAAAAGCAGAAGGATTATATTTAGTGAATGTTCTCTATCCCGATCATTATGCTTTACCTCAGAATAATTTAGGGCCGTTATTTTTACTTGAAGAGTAAATTACTAAGAAACAGTATAAAATCATTTTTTTTTATGTTTTAATACCGCAAAATTAAGTCGCTTCGGAATGTATTTTTAATTTAAAAAAGGTTTAAAATGAGTTGGATTGAAAGAATTTTTAATAGAAACCCTATTTCAGCAGTCAGAAAATCAAATGTTCCAGAAGGTATATGGACAAAATGCACAGGCTGTGAACAGATATTATATCGTGAAGAATTAACACGGAATTTAGAAGTGTGTCCTAAATGTGGGCACCATATGCGAATCGATGCTCGTACTCGTTTATTATCTTTGCTCGATCCTGATTCAGCGGTAGAAATTGCATCTGAATTAGAGCCAAAAGATGTATTAAAATTTAAAGACTTAAAAAAATATAAAGATCGTATTATCGCAGCTCAAAAACAAACGGGTGAAAAAGATGCGTTAGTTGCTTATTTTGGTAAGTTGTATGGTATGCCGATTGTCGCTGCAGCATCAAATTTTGCTTTTATGGGTGGATCTATGGGATCGGTTGTTGGTGCAAAATTTGTTAAATCTGCAGAAAAAGCATTAGAACAGGATTGCCCTTTCGTGTGTTTCTCTGCTAGTGGTGGTGCAAGAATGCAGGAAGCGTTAATTTCGTTAATGCAGATGGCTAAAACAAGTGCGGTGTTAGCTAAAATGAGAGAACAAGGTGTACCTTTTATTTCTGTTTTAACTGATCCAACATTAGGTGGTGTGTCAGCAAGTTTTGCTATGTTAGGTGATATTAATATTGCTGAACCTAAAGCTCTAATAGGTTTTGCAGGGCCGAGAGTGATTGAACAAACTGTACGTGAGAAGTTGCCAGAAGGTTTCCAACGAAGTGAATTCTTATTAGAAAAAGGGGCAATTGATATGATTGTGCCAAGAAAAGAAATGAGAGCAACTTTAGCGAGTATTTTAGCGAAACTAACATCACAACCATCACCATTTAAAGTAGCTGAAGTGGCGGTTGAAGGTAATGAAACGTTATAAAATAATATTGGTTTAGATTGAAAAGGCGCTAAATAAGCGCCTTTTTGCTTAAGTATTTTTTATATTCGTCTGTGACAGAAAAAAGCAGGATATTATTCTATTGAATAGCGTAAAAACGCTAATCTAGCAGATAAAAAATAATGGGGTTTTAAAGGGAAAGAGAGCTTAAAACTAAGCTCTCGTATCTCTTATTTAATAATTTTTACGTAGATCTAATCCTGTATAGAGTGAAGCGACTTGATCGGCATAACCATTGAATAACAAAGTTGGTTGCCGTTTGATGCTAAATAATCCTCCAGATCCAATCACTCGTTCTGAGGCTTGTGACCAGCGAGGGTGATCAACGTTAGGGTTTACATTGGCATAGAAACCATATTCTTGTGGTGCTAACTTATTCCAAGTTGTTAATGGTCTTGTTTCAGATAGTGTGATTTTTACGATAGATTTAATACTTTTGAAACCATATTTCCATGGTACGGCTAAGCGTACAGGTGCACCATTTTGCGGTGCAAGGCTTTTTCCGTAGATACCTACTGCTAGTAAGGTTAATGGATTCATTGCTTCAGCAATGGTTAGTCCTTCAATATATGGGTAATCAATTCCACCACCAAAAAAATAATTTTTTTGTCCCGGCATTTGTTCTGGATCATATAGAGTTTCAAAGATCACATATTTAGCTTTAGAAGTAGGCTGTGCCTGTTTAATAAGTTCTGAAAGTTGAAAACCAATCCAAGGAATAACCATAGACCAAGCTTCAACACAACGAAAACGATAGATGCGTTCTTCTAATGGAAATTTTTTATGTAGATCATCCCAATCTAAAACCATCGGTTTTTCTACTTCCCCTGTGATTTCTAATTGCCAAGGATTTGTTTTGAAGTTTTTTGCATATTGAGAGGGAGAGCCTTTATCAACACCAAATTCATAAAAATTGTTATAACCTAAAATTTTATCTTCAGGTGTTAAAACTAAATCATTTTTATCCTGAGTGTGATAAGTCAGATCAATTCGACTATCATCTTGAGTATTTGCTAGAGAGAATTTAGGCAAGCTACCTGCAACGGTTGCAGCACCAAATGCAGCAATAATTTGGCGACGTTTTTTAAAAATACTTTCTGGGGTAATATCATTTTCAGTTAGCTTCATAATATCTCCTGAGATTGTTATTTAAAATGGTTTTTCACTTTATAGTAAAAACTTATCTAATCTACTGAATTTACACAACTTTTCTCATTTGTTTATAACTATTTCTCTAATTGCTAAAAGAGTAATAATTTAAGACGAATTAATAGGATATGTAGATGAATTAAGAAGGAATATTATTTTAAGTTACATTTTATTTAAGAGAAATGAATAAACCCACCGCTAGAGGTGGGCTTATTTTTTAGGTGGTTAGTAATATGCTAATACTGCTCGGCGATCTTTGGCATAGTCTGCTTCGCTATTGCCTAAAACTGCAGGTTTTTCTTCACCATAGGAAAGTGTAGAAAGTTGGTTATTTGGTACACCTTTTTGGCTGAGATAATTTTTCACTGCATCTGCACGGCGTTGTCCAAGTGCAATATTATATTCTGGCGTACCTCTAGGATCGGTATGTCCTTCAATCACAACATTTTTTGCACTTTGAAGTAAATATTGTGCTTGAGCATCTAATAATTGATTATATTGTGGATCAACATCAAATTTATCGAAGCCAAAGTAAACGGTGTTGTAGCGTTGTTGTAGTTCAGTTGCTGTCATACCTTGGTAAAGCTGGTTTTGACTATTATCCGCATTTTTTTGTGTTAATTGGTTACTACAAGCCGATAAAAATAATATCGGTGCAGTAAGTATTAGTGCTTTAGCAAGTTTTTTCATGATTTCTCCTTAGTTGTGAGTGAGGTATGGTGACCAAGCTGGAAATTTAATTTGTCCATTTCCGGGTAGTCTTGCTTTGAAACGTCCATCAGACGAAACTAATTGTAGCACTTTTCCCACTCCTTGGGTTGAACTATAGAGGATCATTATCCCATTTGGAGAGAAACTAGGGCTTTCATCTAAAAAAGTAGAGGTGAGTGCTTGGATATTTCCAGTCGTTAAGTCTTTTTTTATTAAGTGATCTTGATTGATCATAATAACTTCGCTGCCGTCAGGTGAAATTTCACCACTATAACTTCTTCCTGCTGGACTGATTAATTGAATATTACTACCATCTTTATTCATCATATAAACTGATGGCGTACCAGATCTATCGGAGGTAAATAAAATAGATTGGCTATCTGGTGACCAACTTGGTTCAGTATTATTCCCTGCATTCTGGGTTAATTGTTGTAAGTTATTGCCATTTATATCTGTGAGATAGATATTTAATACTCCATCTTTGTTCGATGAAAATGCTAGGAGCGAATTATCTGGTGAAAATGCAGGTGCACCATTATGCCCCGGTAATGCAGCAATGACTTTGCGAGTCCGATTACTAATATCTTGTAAGACTAATAATGATTTGTGATTTTCAAAGATACTATACGCAATCTTTTTCCCATCAGCAGACCAAGCGGGAGACATAATTGGTTGATTACTATGGAAAATTGTTGCCTGATTATATCCGTCATAATCTGCTACTCTGAGATCGTAATCACCCGAATTAAGTTGTACAACATAAGCAATTCGAGTGCGGAAAGCACCACGAATACCAGTTAAACGTTCGAAAACATAATCACTGATTGTATGTGCTGCCCAACGTAACCATTTTATTGAGGTGGTAAAACTATTTTGGGATAGAATAGCACCTGTTTGTCCTGTTGCACCAATAGTATCAATGAGCTGATAAGATACTTTAAATTGTCCGTTTTCAGGAGTTACTTCTCCAATTACAATCGCATCAATGCCTAATTTAGCCCACACATTTGGGGTAACTTCGGCTGCAGTTGTAGGTAGTTGTGGCATACTAGAAGTTGGAATAGGATTAAATTTTCCACTATTACGCAAATCATCTGCAATAATAGTTGCAATATTCATAGGGGCTTCGCCTGGGCCATTCCATTTAAATGGAATTATTGCAATTGGGCGAGTGCTATCAACACCTTCATCAATTACAATCCGCACATTAGCTAATCCTGTTTGACTAAAACTAATTAGAAAGAGTAACCCTAAAAAATAGGCTAATATCTGCTTAAATTTTCTTTTTTGCATAACCAGTTTCCTTATATCATTTCAGGCGGAAATCAATAATTGGTTGACGATACTTTTCATAAATTGCATCTGAAGGGGCTACTGGTACTTTCTGCGTAAGACCAACAGCCCTGAGTGCAGAATTACAGATTTCATCATCACCGCTAACCTTATGATAGTTTAGAATTGTACCATCTCTCCCAAGTTCAATTTGAATAGAACAGGCTTTATTGTTAAAGCTCGTTTCTCTAATCCAACGGCGTTGAATTTCTTGTTTGATTAACGCTGCATATTGTTCACCGAGTTTACTGCCATTACCCGTACCGTCACCACCACTTTGCCCCGATGATCCTTGGCGGGTTTGATTACCACCTTGACTATTACCTCCAATATCTCCGCTATTGAGAAAATCATCTAGTGCATTTTGTTGGGCAATTTGCTCAGCTTTTTTCTTTGCCATTTCAGCTTTGCGTTTTGTTTCTTGTTCCGCTTTTTTCTTTGCTATTTCGGCTTTACGTTTTGCCTCTTGCTTAGCTTTTAATTTAGCTTCTTGTTCAGCTTTTAATTTAGCTTCTTGTTCAGCTTTTAATTTAGCTTCTTGTTCAGCTTTTAATTTAGCTTCTTGTTCAGCTTTTAATTTAGCTTCTTGTTCAGCTTTTAATTTAGCTTCTTGTTCAGCTTTTAATTTAGCTTCTTGCTCGGCTTTTAATTTAGCCTCTTGCTCGGCTTTTAATTTAGCCTCTTGTTCGGCTTTTAATTTAGCCTCTTGTTCGGCTTTTAATTTAGCCTCTTGTTCGGCTTTTAATTTAGCCTCTTGTTCGGCTTTTAATTTAGCCTCTTGTTCGGCTTTTAATTTAGCCTCTTGTTCGGCTTTTAATTTAGCCTCTTGTTCAGCTTTTAATTTAGCCTCTTGTTCAGCTTTTAATTTAGCCTCTTGTTCAGCTTTTAATTTAGCCTCTTGTTCAGCTTTTAATTTAGCCTCTTGTTCGGCTTTTAATTTAGCCTCTTGTTCGGCTTTTAATTTAGCCTCTTGTTCGGCTTTTAATTTTGCTTCCTGTTCAGTTTTTAGTTTTCCCCATTGGGTGGTATTGAGATCTGTATTGATCATAACTACACCGAGTAATTCTCCATTACCATCACCACCTCCCATAGCTTCAATTTTATTATTAAAAAATGATCCAAGAATGAATAATCCTATTAATAGAATATGTAGTAGGATTGAGAAGATAAGGGCGAGATAAAAACTTTTTTGTTGATTATTTTGCACAACAGATCCTATGATTAGAGCGGATTAGTCATTAGCCCGACACTTTTGATACCAGCTGAATGTAGTAAATTTAGTGCGTTAATTACTTCTTCATAAGGGACAGTTTTTTCACCACCTACTAGGAAAAGCTGTTGTGGATTTTTATCAAAAACTGTTTTTGCCATCTGAGTAACCATTTCACTTGTAAGCTGTTCGTGACGGATACCATCAATAGATAAAGTATAATTGCCTTTATCAGCAACTTCTAAAATAACGGGTTTTTGATCCTGATTTGAAACGGTTTGACTATCGTTAGAGTCAGGGAGATTAACTTGTACACTTTGGCTAATAATGGGGGCTGTTGCCATAAATATAAGTAATAATACTAACAACACATCTAAAAAAGGAATAATATTAATTTCCGATTTTATAGCACGGCGTTGACGGCGATTTGACATATTCCCTCTCTTTTAATTCAGCTAAATTAATTTTGGCTAAACACTTTACGGTGAAGAATTGTAATAAATTCATCAATAAAATTATTATAGTTTTGTTCTAGTTTATTAATTCTAAGGCTTAATCTGTTATATGCCATAACAGCAGGGATTGCAGTAAAAAGACCAATAGCAGTAGCGATTAATGCCTCGGCGATACCCGGTGCAATAACTTGTAATGTTGCTTGTTTTATACTTCCTAACGCAATGAAAGAATGCATAATTCCCCAAACAGTACCGAATAAACCAATATAAGGACTGATTGACGCAACTGTTGCTAAGAAAGGAACATTATTTTCTATTTGTTCAATTTCTCGATTCATCGTAAGATTCATCGCTCGGTGACTTCCTTGGATAATTGAATTGGGCGAATCAGTATTTTTTAAGCGACTAAATTCTTTAAAACCGACAAAAAAGATTTGTTCACTTGCCGATAGCCGATCTCTTCGATTAGATAAACCTTCATATAAACGGTTTAAATCTTCACCAGACCAAAAACGAGCTTCGAAAGAAACAGAATCTTTAAGCGCTTTATTAATAATTTTACTTCTTTGAATAATAATTGCCCAAGAGATAATTGAAAAGGCAACTAAGATTACAATAACAAGTTGGACAATAAGACTTGCTTTTAAAAAGAGTTCAAAAAAATTCAACTCTGCCATATAAACTCCATTATGTTTCAATATTTTATAGAAGTGCTTGTTTTATTTCACAAGGTAACACTATAGGTTTCATACTGTTTAGGTCAACACAAGCAATTTTTACTTTTGCTGTACAAATAATTTGATCATCTCGGATAAGTTGTTGTTCAAAGAGTACGCTTGCTTTTTTTACATTAGTTAAATATGTCTGTACACATAATTCATCATCAAGTTTAGCCGCTTGTAGGTAGTCTATTTCTATCTTTCGGACGACTAAAGCTAGTTGTTGATTATTTAATAAGTTTTGCTGTGAGAAACCTTTTTCACGTAAAAATTCCGTTCTAGCTCGTTCAAAAAAGCGTAAATAACTAGCGTGATAAACGATACCTCCCGCATCGGTATCTTCATAATAAATACGAATTGGAAGTTGAGAATATGTTGTCATTGATGAAGTTACCTTGTTAATCAAGCGTTAAAATTATTTCATTGTAATGAAGGCTAAAAATAACTGCAATGAATAATTATTGTCTATGTAATTCTAGTTTATGCTAAAAATAGCAATAGAGTACAAGAATGTAATAAATTTCAACCACTGTACTGACTGTTGTTAGTACAGTGGGATTTTTTAAAGTTTGAAATGAATGTTATTTAGTATTTTTATTCTCAAGTTGTGGAATAAAACTTTCTTGACTGGTAGTTAATAATCCAGCTTGAGTATAAACAGCTAATTTATCTCGAGTATCAGTAATATCAAGATTTCTCATAGTGAGTTGTCCGATACGATCCTGTGGTGTGAATGGGGCATTTTCGACTTTTTCCATACTCAAACGTTCTGCTTGATAAGTAAGGTTTGGCGATTCTGTATTGAGAATGGAGTAGTCGTTACCACGGCGTAATTCAAGGGTTACCTCACCTGTAATAGCACGTGCAACCCAACGCTGAGCGGTTTCTCTTAACATTAATGCTTGTGGATCAAACCAGCGTCCTTGGTATAGTAAACGCCCTAAACGTAATCCGTTGATTCGGTATTGTTCAATGGTATCTTCATTATGAATACCTGTTACTAAACGTTCGTAAGCGATATGTAAAAGAGCCATTCCCGGGGCTTCATAAATACCACGGCTTTTAGCTTCAATAATACGGTTTTCAATTTGATCACTCATTCCTAAACCGTGGCGTCCACCAATTTGATTGGCGGTAAGGAATAGAGCGACAGGATCAGTGAAAGTTTTTCCATTAATTGCAACTGGAATACCTTCTTCAAAACGAATAGTAACTTCCTCGGGTTTTATTACTACATCATCTCGCCAAAAAGCGACTCCCATAATAGGGTTAACAATCCGAATACCAGTATTTAAAAATTCAAGATCTTTGGCTTCGTGGGTTGCGCCTAACATATTAGAATCAGTTGAGTAGGCTTTTTCAACAGACATTTTGTAATTAAAGCCATTGGCAATTAAAAATTCAGACATTTCGTGGCGACCACCAAGTTCATCAATAAATTGTTGATCTAACCAAGGTTTATAAATTTTTAATTGTGGATTAGTCAGTAAACCGTAACGATAGAAACGTTCTATATCATTTCCTTTAAATGTTGAACCATCTCCCCAAATATTGACATCATCTTCTTTCATTGCAGTTACGAGCATTGTACCTGTAACCGCACGCCCTAAAGGAGTAGTGTTAAAATAGGTAATACCACCTGTACTAATATGGAATGCACCACATTGAATTGCTGCAATACCTTCGTGAGCTAATTGAGAACGGCAGTCAATTAAACGTGCTTTTTCTGCACCATACTCTAAAGCTTTGCGTGGAATAGCTTGATAATCATCTTCGTCAGGTTGCCCTAAATTTGCTGTATAAGCATAAGGAATAGCGCCTTTTTTCCGCATCCATAATAAAGCGGCACTGGTATCTAACCCACCAGAGAATGCGATACCTACTTTTTGTCCTAGGGGTAGAGTTTCAAGAATTGTTGTTGACATAATTATTCCTATTTTAGTTGTGTTAACGAACGGTATTTAAGTGCTTGCTTGAATAGAAAACAGTGATCGGATTTTTGATCGGTCTATTATTATTCAAATTAACAACGCTGTCTATAATAAATAAAAATTCAATAAAGTGAATAATTATTCATTGATAAATGATTTTAGCTTGAATATAGGCAAAATACTAGGGCATTTTAGTACAAGAATTATGCAGTGATAGGATAAAGTGTAGATATAATAAAGGTGGACTTGTAAAGATATACTGTTTTTAGCATATCCAGTGGTATTGCTGATTCTGATACTATTTTATTAAGTATTTAAAATCTCTTATAGCAATGGTAATAAAATCTTTTGGGATATGATATGTATTTAATATGCTACTCTTTTAAAATACATTTTTATATTTAAAACTATAAAATATTATCTCATTTAAACTAAATATCCTATTATTGAATAATAATTAATAATATCTCTAACACAGATAAATTTAAGCATAATGTCAATAAAATATAAATTTTTATAATTTATAAAAATATATGTAAATAATGTATTTTTATTTTTATAAATGATAAGGATTAAACAACCTGAAATGGGTATTGTTTTCTAATTAATAAAGCAGTCTAATTTAATCGAAATATTTATTTCCAGAAGTTATTTTATTAAGGAAAATGATTATGAAATTACTAAATAAAGAACAATGCTCAAAAATCTATGGTGGTGGAATTGGATTTGGAGAAGCCGTTGAAGGATTAATTGAAGGAATTATCAATGCTGCTCATGGTTCAGAAGGTGTTTTATCTTTTGCTGAAGCTTTGGGGGTATTTGAGTCTGAAGAAAAAGTAGATAAATATACTACTGATCCTGATATTCTTAAGATTGATGAAAATATTGCAAATACTTATTTATCTGAACTTCAACATCATAATGGCAGTGATAAAATAACGGATCAACAACGTGAAGATGCTATTGTCACTCTGCAACATGATGGAAGAGTATTTTTTAATCCAGAAAGTGAAAAATTTGAAGCATTAGGTGGTTCACCTCAGCATGGAGCATATTCATCAGCGGATATTAAAGATCCTTTTACACATAGAGAATTAGAGTATATTTTGAAGGCAAGTTTGTCTGATATTCATTCAACTGATTTAAATAAAGTGGCTAAAGGAATGGAAGAGTTAAAAAATGGTACCCGTGAAGGTGCATTCCATTACGATCCTAACGAGGGAAAATTTGTTGTTGGCTAATAATATAGAATTTTAATTAATAATAATTATATAAAATTTAAATATATGAATATGCCGTTATCTGATAAAAAAGGCTATTTTAATGATGTAGTTATTCCTAATAGGATAAATTATAATTTATTTTTTATTTTATTAACAACATTATTTATCTTAACCTTATTATTTTTATTTTTCGCAAAGTTTACATCAGAAATAAAAATAGATGGGTTAGTCTATCCAGATAAGGGCATTTTTTCTGTTCATTCTCCTATCTCTGGCTATGTTTATTTGCCTCAATATAAGAATAATACTATTAAAAAAGGAGAGGTATTAGCTTTTATTAATGATTCTAGAACATCAAGTTTATTTGCAAATGATGATAAAAATTATCAAGAAATTACAAAAAAATTAGCAAGCCTAATTTCAGATGATTCTTTAATTATCCAGAAAAAAGATGAAATATTAAAATATAATCAAATTAATGAAAGTAATATTAATAATGAATTAGATGTTTTAGCTAAACAAAAAGAACTTTTACAGAAACAAATTGATATCAAGCAAAAGATTATAAATAAATTTCATGAAGTCCAAAAACAAGGTGCGATATCCTTAGTTGAAGAAAATAAGGAAGATGATACATTATATGCTTTACAGCAACAATTAAATTCTCTTAATAATACTATCATAGAAAAAAAATTAGATTTAGAAAAGTTTCATAAATTAGATGAAGATACGAAAATTGATCTTCAATTAAAGAAAAATGAATCAGATAAAGAAACATTAATGTTATTACAACAGTTTAATAATTATATTGCAAGAAAAGAAGATATTATTTATGCACCTTTTGATGGAAAGGTTATTAATTTTGTAAAAAAGAATAATGATTTTATTAATGCTGATGAAGAAATTATGACTTTAAGTTATAAACAGTCACATAACCAAATTATTGCTTTTTTACCTATTACAAAAGCAGGAAGAGTAAAACTGAATAGTCAGGTAACAATTTATTTTAGCTCTTATAATTTTCACCGTTATGGTGTTGGAAGAGGGATTGTTAAAGAAATATCAATGTATCCTTATTCACCTGAAAGTATCTATCAAAAATACCATTTAAAAAACTCAGAACCAATATATGAAGTAATTATTAAGCCAACTAAAATACCAGAATCTATTTCAATTATTCCCGGTATGAATCTTAGTGTTGCCATTCCAGAAGAAACAAGAACATTAATTCAATGGTTTTTCTCCTCTTTATTTGAAACTAATTTGCAATTGACGCTTTAATCATTATATGAAAGAAAATAAGAATCTATCATTATCCCTTTTCCGTTCAGTCCCTATGATTTTTCAAAATAGTGCTGCTGATTGTGCTATTTCTTGTGTTATGATGATTGCGAATTATTATCAGAAATATATTACTTATGAACGAATAAAACAAATTATTCCTAATTATAAACAAGGTTGTTCGATTAATGATATTATTCAATTACTTGAAAAATTAGAATTAACAGCTTTTCCTTTTAGTTTAGAACAAGAAGAAGTCCAACAACTGAATTTACCCACTATCTTACATTGGGATCACAATCATTTTGTGGTTTTGGTTGCGATAAAAAATAAAAAATATATTATCCATGATCCAGATAAAGGAATATTAAAATTAAATAAATCTAAGTTTAATCAACATTTCTCTGGTGTTGCAATTAATATTACTAATAATACGCATTTAAAATTTATTGAAGATAAGAAAGAAAAAACACGATCTGTATTTCATTTTCTAAAAGGGATAAAAAATATTAAACCAACATTATCCTTTATACTTATTCTTCTTTTTATGCTTGAATTTATTAATTTAACTTTACCGCAATTAACACAAATAACTATTGATCAAGTACTGACAACTAATGATGAAAATTTACTTTATGTCGTAACCATAGCTTATTTTTTATTACTTTGTTTCCAATTATTATTTACAATTACCAGAGATTGGGGAGTAATATGGATAAGTGCCAATATTAATCTTGATTGGAGTATAAGTATATTTCGTCATATTCATTCTCTCTATGCAAGTTTTTTTAATACTAGAAGTATTGGAGATATAATCTCACGCATAAACTCTCTAGAGAAAATTAAAGATATAATTACAACACAATTTGTATCAGCAATCTTAGATAGCCTTATTGTTGTAATATCATTGATTATTATGTTTGCTTACAGTAAATTTTTATCTTTGGTGATCATATTAATTACAATAACATATTTTATTCTTAAGTTATTATATCTAAATTTACTAAGATCATTAAATGTTAGTGTGATAAGAAGTAAATCTAGACAGCAAAGTTTGTTAATTGAGAGTATAAAGAATAATTTAATATTTAGATTATATTCAAATCATACGACATTACATAATAATTATATCAATGCAACGACAGAACTGGTTAATCAGCAATCTCGCTTAGAATTGATGAATATATTTACCCGCAGTATAAATTTATTTCTTGCTGGTATAAGAAATATTGCTATTCTTTTTATTGGAGGAAAAATAGTTATCCATCAAGGTTTAACCATAGGTATGTTTGTTGCTTTTATAGCTTATTCAGAACAATTCTCTGTTCGTGCATCGAAACTTGTTGATTATTGGTTAAAAATAAAAATGATATCAGCCCATATCACACGAATAGATGATATATTAACTTCACCACAAGAGAAAAATAAAACAGGAAATAATAGAATTATTGAACATATTTCAGAAATAGAATTGAGGAATATATATTTTACCAGTGATAATGAACAAAAAAGTATATTGAAAAATATAAATTTACGTATTACATCAGGGCAAACTGTTCTTATCAAAGGATATAGTGGTAGTGGGAAAAGTTCTTTAATTAAACTTATTTTAGGCTTAGTAGAACCGTCCCATGGAGAATTACTTTTTAATGGTTTGGATTATTCCCAGATAGGTAAGGATCAAATTAGAAAAATAGCAGGTGTAGTTTTACAAGAAAATGGATTATTAACAGGCAATATTTTATATAATATCACTTTAGATACATCATCTACGATTGAAGACGTCATAGAGTTAACTCAAAAATTAGGGATACATTCAATTATTGACAAACTTCCTATGGGATATTTTACTTATATTAGTGATGCGGGAAATATTTTATCTGGAGGACAAATTCAGAAAATAATTATTGCAAGGGCATTATTTAAACAACCTAGCTTACTTATTTTTGATGAAGCAACTAGTAATTTGGATCATCAATCAGAATTACAGGTTAATAATGTCATTATGCAATCTCCAGCAATAAAAATTATTATCAGCCATAAAAATGAAATTGGGATTAAACCAGATATTGTTATTATTATGCACGAAGGGCAGATTGTTAAACTATTCGATAATAATAAAGATAATAGTACAGTAGAATAAGAAAATTAATTAGCTACAAGTAGTATTATTAATAAGATAATAATTTTTGCTTAATAGCTTTTATTTTTTTAAAATCTGTAATTCTAATTTTAAGATCATCTTCAATTGAATTGCCCATAATGACAGGAGAAATCCGTTTCATTTGGCTATTTCGATATTTTTTACCTGATAAATGTAATTCATTTACACCAGTGGTAGTGATTATTTCAACTGCATTTTCGGCATTAACACCTGCTCCAGCCATAATACTAATTCTTCCCTGAGCTTGTTTGACCAATTCAGTTAACATTTTTCGTCCTTTAAATGCATTAATTGCTTGTCCTGATGTTAAGACACGATGACAACCTAAATTAATTAAGTCTTCTAAAGCTTGTTTTGGATCAGCACAAAGATCAAATGCCCGATGGAAAGTGATCCCCATACCGTTAGCGGCTTGAATCAGATGACGACAAACGGTCAAATCTATTTCAGCATTTGATGTTAAAGCACCAATAACAACACCATTCGCACCAAGTTGTTTGGCAATCTGAATATCTTCAAGCATCATTTGAACCTCTAATCGATTAAATAGAAAATCGCCTGATCTTGGGCGAATCATGACATAACTTTCAACCGAAAGGTTTTTTACAACGTATTTAATGAGAGAATAAGCAGGCGTAATTCCACCAACATCTAAAGATCCACAAAGTTCCAGTCGATCAGCACCAGCTTTAACTGCGGTTAAAGCAGATTCAATATTATCAACGCACACTTCAATTTTCATTTTATTTCTCTGTTTTTAAAGACGGTTTAAAAGAGGAATAGAATTGTCATTTTTTGGCAAAAATTACAAGAAAAATTTTATTTCCATGCTACACTTTCCACTATTTTATGCTATTTATGGTTTGAAGGTAGAAGATGGTACGCCGAATTTTTGTGCTTTTAGCATTAGTTTTGTTTTATTCTAATCCAGCGGTATCTGGGCTTTTCTCAAATAAAAGAACAGATTATTTGCCCGTAGAGCAAGCTTTTCAGCTTTCAGCTGAAAGAAATGAAAAAATAGTACAGTTTAATTGGTATATTGCTGAAGGTTACTATTTATATCAAAAAGAGTTAAAAATCACTGAAAATGGTAAAATATTACCTTTAAAAATTCTTTCAAATAGTCAGGAACATCAAGATCCTTACTTTGGAAAAACAGAAATTTTTACACAGCAATTACAGCTACAAGTAGTTCCGACTAATTTATCGCCAAATTCAATACTTGAAGTAAGTTATCAAGGTTGTACGGAAGGATTATGCTATCCCCCTCAAACTGATGTGATAAAAATAACTGATCTACCACAAATATCTAATAAAACACAAAGTAGCAATGAACAAAATAATTTCCAAGATCGTTTTACCACAGAACAACAGAATTTAGCATATAAACTGTTTCAGCATAAATATGCGATTTTATGGTTCTTTTTACTTGGGCTTGGTTTGGCTTTTACGCCTTGTGTCCTGCCAATGTTACCACTGCTATCTGCGATTGTTATTGGTCGCCAAATTCGACCAAATAGTTGGCGAGCCTTGAGTTTAAGTTTTGTTTATGTGCAAGGTATGGCACTTACTTACACCATACTTGGTTTAGTTGTTGCGACTGTTGGCTTACCGCTACAAATTGCATTGCAAAGCCCTTATGTATTAGTGTCACTTGCAATTCTGTTTGTAATTTTATCGCTTTCAATGTTTGGGGTATTTACGCTCCAGTTACCAACTCGCTTACAAACAAAATTAACTCTATTAAGTCAAAAACAACAAAGTGGTGCATATGGTGGTGTATTTTTAATGGGAATGATTGCAGGATTAGTCGCTTCTCCTTGTACGTCTGCCCCACTTTCTGGCGTTTTGCTTTATGTTGCACAAAGCGGAAATTTATTGATTGGTGCGATAACGTTATATTTATTGGCATTAGGAATGGGAACACCACTCATTTTAGTGACTTTGTTTGGGAATAAAATTCTACCTAAATCAGGTGTTTGGCTCAATAATGTTAAAATTTCCTTTGGTTTTGTGATGTTAGCTGTACCTATTTTCTTACTTTCTCGGATTCTTCCATTTGAATGGGAAGCGTTATTATGGTCTGGCTTAGCAGTGGCTTTTTTTAGTTGGGTAACCTTAAAAGTATGTAGAGATAAATGGTGGTTACAAATAATAGGATTAATCTTAATAATAATGAGTAGTAAACCTTTATTAGATTGGTTTTGGCAACCGCAACCTAATCAAGTGATTTCCCATCTTCAATTTGAGAAAATCAACAATTATGACCAGTTACAACGTACTTTAACACATAATTCTAAGCCTTATGCAATGGTAGATTTTTATGCTGATTGGTGTGTCGCTTGTAAAGAATTTGAAAAATATACTTTCAGTGATCCTAAGGTACAACTAGCTTTAACTGATTTTAAAGTCATTCAAATTGATATGACAAAAAATTCATTAGCAAATAAAGAGATTAGTGAAAAATTAAAAATATTAGGTTTACCAACTATTTTATTTTTTGATCGAGATGGAAAAGAAATCCCTAATAGTCGTATTACAGGTTTTTTAGATGCGAAAGAATTTTTACAAAAATTGAAACAACTACAGTAGCCAGATTATAAGTATAAAACTTACGACTTAATATAGAATTTTTGATGGTGCCAGTGGTCGGACTCGAACCGACACGCTTTTAAGGGCGGCGGATTTTGAATCCGCTACGTCTACCAATTTCGTCACACTGGCAAAAGATTGGTTAGGCAATTATACGAGAGTTTTAGTTGTATGCAAGTAAAAATCAAATAACCCTGTTTTATTCGTTGCTATTTTAAACAGATACTTGGTGAATAAAAATAAAAGATTACCACGTGACTTTCAATGGTAATCTTTTTACGAAGAAGTTTATATTTTTTACTTTTTATGTCGAAATAACCATAAGGTAATAGTTAGAAATAACACGCTAGGGAGTAATGCACCGAGTAATGGGGGAAGGTTATAAACAAGGCTGAGAGGGCCAAATATTTCATTGGTAATATAGAAAATAAATCCAAAACAGATGCCAGTGACTATTCTTGCTCCCATAGTGACACTGCGTAAAGGTCCGAAAATAAAAGAGAGGGCTAGTAACATCATAACGCCAACTGAGAGTGGTTCGAAAATTTTTCGCCAGAAATTGAGTTGAAAACGGCGAGCATCTTGTCCTGTTTCTTGTAGGAAACTAATGTAATCGGCTAAACCTGTAATAGATAAGGTTGAAGGTTCTGTTGCAACTATACCTAGTTTATCTGGGGTTAAATTTGTTTTCCACGGAAAGTTAAAATAGTTATTGGTTTCAATATGATCTTTATTAATGGTGGATTGTGACATTTGGCTAAACCACCACTGTTTGTTGCGATATTCAGCTGAATCTGCATGTAATTGGGTAATTAATTGGCGTTTTTGATTAAATTGGTAAACATAGATATTTTGTAATTTATCTTTATCAGTAACCTTTTGGATATAGATAAAATTATTGCCATCTTTTGCCCATACACCATTTTGAACAGACAGGAGTGATGTACCACGAATGGCTTTATAGCGAATTTCTTTAGCGGTTTGTTCGCTATGAGGAACTAACCATTCCCCAGCTATCATCATTAAGATAATAAGAGGGATTGACGTTTTCATTACTGCAAGTCCAATGCGTAAGCGTGAAAATCCTGCCGCTTGCATTGAGATAAGTTCGCTTCCTGAGGCTAATGATCCTAATCCAATTAAAGCTCCAATTAATGCAGCCATAGGAAACATGATTTCAATATCTTTTGGGATTGAAAATAAGGTATAGGCAATGGCTTGCCATATATCATAGGTTCCACGCCCAATAGAACGGAATTGTTCAACAAAGCGAATAGTGGTAGATAAGCCAGCTAATAATAACAGTGTGAAAAAAATGGCAATAACAATGGTTTTACCGATATAGCGGTCTAATACCTTAAACATTAGAGGATCTCCTGTTGTTTATTTAGACGACGATTAAACCACCATTGACGGATACGTAAGTGGTATTGTTGGCTATTTAAGCCGATTGCTATCAGTAAGAAGATAACATTGACAAGTGGTAATAACCATTGTGTATCTGCACGACCATTAACACCAGCCGATTTTAATGAGCTTTGGAGTAAGAAAAAGATCAAATAGAGCAATAATGCTGGTAACAGTTTTGCGAAACGCCCTTGACGAGGATTAACTCGACTGAGTGGTACGGCAATTAATGCCATAATAGGTACTACCAGAATTAGTGTTATCCGCCATTGTAATGCGGCTCTTGCGATTGGTGAGTGATCTTGTAGGAGTTTATCAATCGGCAGTAGTGTTGGATCATCATGAGTAACTTGTTGATTTTTAAAACCTATATTCGCTTGATATTGGTCGAAATGGGTGATTTTAAACTCGGGTAAAATTGAATTACCTTCGAAACGTTGACTATTATTTAAGGTTAAGCGTTGGTTACCATTATCTTGTGCTGTTACCGTTCCATTTTCTGATACCATAACAGAAGGTTTGACATTACCTCGTTGGCGAGTTTGAAAAAGATAAATGCCTTCAATACGATTGCCTGTAATTTTATCAATGAATAAAACAAAGTTACCATCTTCTGCTGAAATAAATTGCCCACTACTAAGGGCAGCAACATTCGGATTAGCTTGAGCATTGGTGAGAATTTCAATTTGTTTATTTAAAGCCCAAGGGTTAATCCAAATTGAGTTAATACTGGCTAAAATTGTTGTTAATAAAGAGAGAATTAAGACAATTTTGATTAATAATCGTTGCCCAACACCACAGGCTTGCATTACTGTAATTTCACTTTCAGCATAGAGTCGTCCAAAGGTAAGCAAAATGGCTAAAAAAAGACTTAAGGGTAACATCAGTTCTGCCATTGTCGGCATTCCAAGAGCGAGTAATGGCAGAATTAAATCTGTTGGGACATTACCATTTACCGCTGAACCTAGCACACGTACTAATTGTTGGGCAAAAAAGATAATAAGGAGAATAAAAAGAATCGCTAATTGGCTTTTAAATACTTCTCGTGTTAAATATTTGGTTAAAATCACTCTGTCAACCTATGTTTTACTTGCTTTAGCTTGCTTTTTTTGTAAAAAACGCTAGTTTAGCAGCATTAAAGAATTAGACTGCCTAGCGGATTAAATTAGAGATTAATGAAAAAGACTTTATTTATTTTGGGGCGTATCATACCTTGATTTCCCCGATCATACCAATAGAAATCATAGAGGAATTGAAAATGCAATTTAACATTATTCAGGCTAAACAAAATGTTGTGCCTAGCTTTGAGTTACAACCAAATGCGGTTATTGTTGTTGGTATTTGGCAAGATCGTCAATTATCTAGCGTAGCGAGAGAATTAGATCAACTCAGTGGTGGTGTTTTAAGCCAGATAGTTACACAAGGGAGTATTGAAGGGAAAGAAGGTGAAAGCCTTTATTTACCATTAGTTCCAAATTTACCTGTTAAAGGTGTTTTGTTAGTTGGTTGCGGAAAAGAAGATGAACTGACAGAAAGACAATATAAAAATATTATTCAAGCCACAGTAAAATGTTTGACTAAAAGTAATGTTGAAAGTGCAATCTATGCCTTAACTGAAGTGAAACTGAAAGCAAGAAGTAATTATTGGAATATTCGTTTTGCAATAGAAACAATTGCTGAAAATGTATATTGCTTTGACCAGTTTAAAAGCAAAAAAACACCCGTTGTAAAACTTGAAAATATTTTCTTTTGTCAGGCAGAAAGTGGTGTTGAACAGGCTAAACTAGCAGTGGCTCATGCTCAGGCAATTATCAAAGGTATCAAAGAAACAAAAGATGTGGCAAATTGCCCGCCAAATGTTTGTAATCCTGCATATTTAGCGGCGAAAGCACAAGAGTTAGCGGAGACTTATACTCATATTGAGACAACGGTTGTCGATGAAAAGCAGATGGCGGCATTAGGCATGAATGCCTATTTAGCGGTATCTCGAGGGGCTGAAAATCCTGCCTTTATGTCGATTATTGAATTTAAAAATAATCCAAATCCAGAGGCGAAACCAATAGTATTAGTCGGCAAAGGATTAACCTTTGATTCAGGTGGTATTTCAATTAAACCATCAGCTGCTATGGACGAAATGAAATATGATATGGGTGGTGCAGCAGCCGTTTATGGGGTGATGAAAGCGGTCGCTGAATTAAATCTTCCGTTAAATATTATCGGTGTTTTAGCTGGTTGTGAGAATATGCCAGATGGTAATGCTTATCGTCCCGGTGATATTTTAACTACAATGTCAGGATTAACTGTTGAAGTGTTGAATACTGATGCGGAAGGGCGTTTAGTTTTATGTGATGCTTTAACTTATGTTGAGCGTTTTGATCCTGAATTAGTGATTGATGTAGCAACATTAACTGGCGCTTGTGTGGTTGCATTAGGAGCACACAATAGTGGTTTAATTTCTCCAGATGATCAGTTAGCAATTGAATTACAACGTGCTTCAGAACAAGCAGCGGATCGAGTATGGCGTTTACCTATGGGAGAAGAATATCAAGAACAGCTACATTCTAACTTTGCAGATCTTGCCAATATTGGCGGACGTTGGGGCGGAGCAATTACTGCAGGTTGCTTCTTATCTAATTTTACCCAAAAATATACTTGGGCTCATCTTGATATTGCGGGTACAGCTTGGAGAGAGGGGGCGGCTAAAGGTGCAACTGGTCGTCCTGTTGCTTGTTTAGTCCAATTCTTACTACAACAAGCTAAGCAAAATATTGCATAGTTGACTATTATTTTTTTAGTATTGCCATTAGAGATTGAAGATCAATCTTTAATGGCATTTTAATGTTGATTACATTTCAAAATATTTAAAATGAAATTTGAGATGTTCTTCAATGAAACTGGCAATAAAGTAATAACTATGATCGTAACCTTGTTGCATTCGTAGCTGAATTGGATAGTTATTTCTTTTTGCTGCTTGAATCAAATTTTCAGGAAGTAGTTGCTTTTCAAGATAAAAGTTATCATCAGAACCTTGATCAATCAGAATGGGTAAAGGTTGACTTGTGTCTGCTTTTTGAATTAATTGGCAGCTATCATATTCCTCCCATAATTTTGGATTATTTCCTAAATAGCCAATAAAAGCCTTTTTTCCCCAAGCACAATTAATTGGATTAGTAATAGGACTAAAAGCTGATACCGAGCTAAACATCGTTGGGTTTTTCAGTGCAATAGTTAAAGCACCATGTCCTCCCATTGAATGTCCTGCTATTGCTCGTTGTGTTGTGACTGGAAAATTATTTTCTATTAACTGTGGTAGTTCCTTCACAATATAATCATACATGTGATAGTGCTGATCCCAAGGTGATTGAGTGGCATTGAGATAAAATCCAGCCCCTATTCCGAAATCATAACTATTATTTGGATCATCAGGAATATTGTCACCACGAGGACTAGTATCTGGTGCAACGAGAGCCATACCTAACTCACTTGCTATACGGCAAGCCCCGGCTTTTTGCATAAAATTTTCATCAGTACAAGTTAATCCAGAAAGCCAATAGAGGACAGGTACTTTTTGATTCATCTGGATTTGAGGCGGTAAATAAATTGCAAATCGCATATAACAATTTAATGTGTTTGAATAGTGGTGATATTGTTGATGCCAGCCATCGAAACATTTATTACTACTAATTTTTTTTAAATTCATTTTATATCCTACCTGTAAAGCATTAATATAAAAAAACAGTGTGTTTTCACACTGTTTATGTTGCTGAATAAGTTTATTTATTGTAATGAATCACTGTTCTAATACTTTCACCTTGATGCATTAATTCAAATGCTTGATTAATATTCTCTAAGGGCATTGTATGAGTGATAAATTGTTGTAGCTCAAACTCACCAGCCATATAACGTTCAACTATTTCAGGCAGTTCAGAGCGACCTTTTACGCCGCCAAATGCTGAACCACGCCATATACGCCCTGTTACTAGTTGAAATGGACGAGTTGATATTTCTTGACCTGCTCCAGCAACACCAATAATAATAGATTCACCCCAACCTTTGTGGCAGCATTCCAATGCAGAACGCATGACATTGACATTACCGATACATTCAAATGAATAATCAACACCTCCATTAGTCATTTCAATGATCACTTCTTGGATCGGTTTATTATATTTTTGTGGATTAATAAGATTTGTTGCACCAAGTTGTTGTGCTAATTTGAATTTTTCTTCGTTAATATCTATCCCTATAATCTGACTTGCTCCAGCCATTTTAGCACCGATAATGGCTGAAAGCCCAATACCACCTAAACCAAAGATAGCGACAGTACTGCCTTTTTCAACTTTAGCCGTATTTAAAACTGCCCCCATACCAGTTGTAACACCGCAACCTAATAGACAAATTTCTTCTAAAGGCGCTTCTTTGTTAACTTTTGCTAAAGAAATTTCAGGAAGAACCGTGTACTCAGAGAAAGTAGAACACCCCATATAGTGGTAGATAGGTTTTCCATCTTTATAAAATCTTGTTGTACCATCGGGCATTAATCCTTTTCCTTGAGTTTCTCGTATTGCCTGACATAAGTTGGTTTTACCTGAAAGACAGAATTTACATTTTCCGCATTCTGGAGTGTAAAGAGGGATAACATGATCGCCTACAGCAACACTTGTTACGCCTTCCCCTACCATTTCAACAATACCAGCACCCTCATGTCCTAATATTGCTGGAAAAATCCCTTCAGGATCATTACCAGATAGTGTAAAAGCATCAGTATGGCAAACTCCAGTAGTAATAATTCGAACGAGAACTTCCCCTTTTTTGGGTAACATTACATCAATTTCTTCAATTGACAGTGGTTGATTGGCTTCCCAAGCAACAGCGGCTTTAGATTTAATAAATTTATCTGACATGATGATTTCCTATTTATAATAAAATCAAAGGTTGTGATATTATATTTATTTCTTATTTGGTGATAATTGCCTATTTATGTAAATTACTTTTTCTATATAGTAATAATTGGAGGGGTATGTATTTGTGGGAAGGAATCAATGAGTTTGTTGCGGTAGTTGAAAAAGAAAGTTTTACTTTAGCTGCAAAACAATTAGGTATTTCAGTGGCTCAAGTTAGCCGACAGATTAATATGTTAGAAAATCGTTTAAATACTAAACTTTTTTATCGTACAACCAGACGAGTGTCTTTAACTGCAGAGGGAAGTATTTATTATCGCCATTGTCGTCAGTTGGTGGACGGGTTAGAAGAAGCTGAAAGAGCTATTTCAAATTTACGTGATATTCCCCAAGGTTTGATAAAAATGACAGCACCAGTTACTTATGGTGAGAAGTATATTGTGCCTTTGGTAAATGATTTTATGCAACAGTATTCAGAGGTAAAGGTGATAGTGAATTTAACCAATCTTCAATTAGATCTTGTTGAAGGGGGGTATGATCTTGCAATTCGCTTAGGACGATTAGAAAATTCTTCAATGATTGCTAAGCGTTTGAGAAACAGAACTATGTATCTTTGTGCAGCACCTAAGTATTTAGATCGGTTTGGAACACCGAGTAGTTTAGAAGAATTATCTAATCACAATTGCCTAGTTGGTAATAATCCATATTGGCGTTTTCAAGTTCAAGGAAAGGAACGAATGATTAAACTCTCAGGTAGCTTTGTGTGTAATAGTGGGTATGGATTAAGAGATGCCGTATTGAAAGGACTTGGTATTGCTCAATTACCTGAATATTATGTTGATCAAGATTTAATGAATGGAAAGTTAGTTTCATTATTAGAGCAATATCAAGAACCAGAGGAAGGTATTTGGGCGTTATATCCACATAATCGTCATTTATCTCCTAAAATTCGTCTGTTAGTCGATTTATTTGCAAAAGAATTACCACAAAAATATTTATCTTCTAATTAGTTTTTCATTTTTCGTTCTAGATAAAGCAGCATTTGTAGAGCAAGATCGAGCTTAGTGGTTTGTTCAATTAATTCTAATCCCGGACTGGCGTTGACTTCTAAAACGAAGGAACCCATATTCGAACGAATCAGATCGACACCTGCAATATCTAATCCAATCGCTTTAGTTGCTTTGATTGCTAGTTGTATTTCTTCGGAAGTGAGTTGTACGTTAGTAGCCGTGCCGCCTCGATGAAAGTTAGCTCGAAATTCTCCATTTTGTCCGTGGCGTTGCATCGCAGTGATCACTTTTTCTCCAATCACAAAACACCGTAGATCTGTCCCTCGAGCTTCACTGATAAATTGTTGTAATAAAACAGGCACTTCAGCCTGTTGCAAGGTTTCTAGCATACTAATTGCACTGTCAGTTTGTTCAGCCAGAATAACACCAACTCCCTGAGAACCATTTAAGGTTTTTAAAATGGTAGGAGAACCACAATAATGTACGGCTATTTTGCTAGAAGTGTCACAACCATTGAATAGGCTTTCAGGAACAGGAATACCACAGCGTTTGAGTTGATATAGGCTTTTCCATTTGTTACGTGCCAGTTCAATACTATCGGCAGAATTGAGGACTGGGATACCGAGATCTTCAAAGTAACGTAAAAGTCGGCAACCTTGTTCAGTGCTGGTTGTTCCAAAACGAGGAATAACTCCAGCAATATCAAGAGGAAAAGGAATAGCTTGGTGGTGATTAGGGGCTTGGTAAAACAGTCTTGGTTCTTGGTTTAAACGTAAGATAAAGCGATTAGGATCAACAATATCAAGTTGGTAGCCTGATATTTCCGCAACCTCTTTGAGACGTGTGCAACTATATAACCAAGGTGCTCGGCATAATAGTAAAAGTTTCTTTTTCGACATGGAAGCCGAGCTGTTATTTAACATTTTGCAAATCCTTGTTGTAAATAGGCTAAAACATCTGGACGGATAGGTTTAGTCATAATTTTTACCAATGTATTTTGTTGTGTTGCTAGATTATTAATATTCATAGTAGTGAAAAATTAGGTAAATTAATATAGCATAAGCGGTGATAGTAATGCACTGTTCCTTTGGTATCTGCTGGTAAAAGTGTAATACTTTGGATAGAATGTTTCAGTTTTTAAGGTATTTTATAAACTAAGAGGAATAAGATGTTTGTTGTAATTTTTGGTCGTGCGAGTTGCCCATATTGTGTACACGCAAAAGCATTAGCGAAAAAGTTAAAACAGAATTTGGACGGAATGGATTATCGTTATATTGATATAGTGGAAGAAGGAATTAGTAAAGCTGATTTATCTATTTCTGTGGGGAAGCCCGTTGAAACTGTACCGCAAATTTTCATTGATGAACAACCTATTGGTGGTTTTACTGATTTTGCGGCATTAGTCAAAGAAAAATATAATATTGTTCTCTAAATTTTGTCGTGTTTAATGTTTTAATGCAAAAGTAAAAGATTTAGCGGTCGTATGACCGCTTTTTTTATCTTAACTTCATTGAAGTCGTTTATTCTTCAACAATAAAACAGGCAATTTTAGTACCATTTGGATAAGTCTTTAATTGGGGTTGTTCACTACGACATTTTTCAGTAGCAAAACGGCAGCGAGCATTAAAAGCACAGCCGAGAGGTGGATTAAGCGGGCTAGGTAATTCACCACTTAACTTAATTCTTTCTCGTCTTAGATGAGGAGAAAGACGAGGTGTCGCAGAGAGTAACGCTTGAGTATAAGGATGGCGAGGATTAGTAAAGATTTGTTCGGTTGTGCCTTGTTCAACGCAACGTCCTAAATACATGACCATCACTTCATCTGCAATATGTTCTACCACTGAGAGATCGTGAGAAATAAAAACATAAGACAAGCCTAGTTCTTGTTGGAGATCCATCATTAAATTCAGCACTTGTGCTCGGACTGAAACATCTAAGGCGGATACGGGTTCATCAGCGATGACAATATCGGGATTTAGCATTAAGCCTCGAGCAATTGCAATTCGTTGTCTTTGCCCACCAGAGAACATATGTGGATAACGATCATAAAACTCTGCTCGCAAACCAACTTTTGCCATCATATCTAATACTTTTTGTTTCCGTTCTTGTTTTGTCAGCTTAGTATTGATTAGTAACGGTTCTTCTAAAATTGTGCCAATTTTTTTACGAGGATTTAATGAAGCATAAGGGTTTTGAAAGACAATCTGAATTTTTTGTCGGCGTAATTTTTGTATTTCCTTATTCTGTTGGAGAAAATTTTGTCCTTGATAGTAGAGTTCACCACTAGTTGGCGTTTCAATCATAGTGAGTAAACGCCCTAGAGTCGATTTACCACAACCAGATTCTCCAACAACAGCTAATGTTTTTCCACGTTCTAAACGGAAAGAAACACCGTCTAATGCTTTGACCATTTGGGTTGGTGAAAAAAGACTTTTTTTCACTGGGTAATATTTTTTTAAGTTTAACGCATCAAGTAATACTGTTTGATCGTTTGCTGATGCTTGAGAATTTAACTTAGACATTACTAGGTTTTCCTTCTGCGTTAAGTGGTGTGTGGCATTTTACTTGCCGATTCCCAAGAGTGCGGAGTTCAGGTTCTTGTTGACGACATAATTCTGTTGCATAAGGACAACGAGGATTTAATAAGCAACCTGTCGGGCGATCATATTTGCCGGGTACAACACCGGGTAGGGATTGTAAACGGGATTTTCCTTCAGCAAATTCAGGAAGAGAACGTAATAGTGCTTGAGTATAAGGGTGTTTAGGTTGGCTGAAAAGTTCTGCAGCTTTTGCTTCTTCAACTATCTGTCCCGCATACATCACAATAATCCGATCAGCCGATTCAGCCACTAACGCCAGATCGTGAGTGATGAGGATTAATGCCATATTTTCTTTTTTTTGTAAGGTTAGCAACAAATCAATGATTTGTGCTTGAATGGTAACGTCTAACGCAGTGGTCGGTTCATCTGCAATTAAAAGTTTGGGTTTGCAGGCAATTGCCATTGCGATCATAACTCGTTGACTCATACCACCTGAAAGTTGATGAGGATAGACATCAAGGCGAGATTCAGGATCTGGAATACCCACTAAACGTAATAATTCAATGGTGCGTTGACGGCGTGTTTTTCGATTACCACCTTGATGAACTTTTAATGCTTCCATAATTTGAAAGCCGACAGTATAGCAAGGATTGAGGCTAGTCATTGGATCTTGAAAGATCATTGAGATTTCTGCGCCCACTAAATGTTGTTTTTCTTTTTCATCAAGTTTTTGCAGATCGATATGGTTAAATTCTAATTTTTCAGCTTGGACACGTCCCGGATAATCAATTAATCCCATCACTGCTAATGAGCTGACTGATTTGCCTGAACCAGATTCTCCTACAATACCTAAGACTTCACCTTGTTCAATTTGGTAACTAATGCGATCAACCGCTTTAAATGGTGTTTCTTCATTCCCAAAGTGGACTGATAATTGATTGATTTCAAGTAATGCCATAATGTCCTCTTTATTGTTTTAATTTTGGATCAAGGGCATCGCGTAAACCGTCCCCCATAAGATTAAAGGCTAAAACAGTGAATAAGATTGCCAGCCCCGGAAATGTTACCACCCACCAAGCACGTTGTATAAATTGTAATGAATCTGCCAACATTGCTCCCCATTCTGGTGTTGGGGGTTGTGCACCTATACCTAAAAAGCCTAATGCTGCAAGATCCAAAATAGCATTAGAAAATCCCATTGAAGTTTGTACGATGAGTGGTGCAAGGCAGTTTGGTAAGATGGTAATTAACATTAGTCGTAACGCACTCGCACCAGCGACTCGGGAAGAGGTAACATATTCTCGGTTGACTTCATTTAAAACAGAAGCACGAGTTAAACGCACATAGCTCGGGAGGGAGACAAATGCAACAGCAAAAGACGCATTAATTAAAGAAGGACCGAGAATAGCCACAACTGCAATGGCTAAGAGTAAACTTGGCAATGCGAGCATAATATCAATAATTCGCATAATAAAAATATCAATAGCACCACCGAAGTATCCAGAAATTAATCCAAGAGTTACGCCCAGAATAAAAGAGAGTGTTACGACTAACAGCCCTGTGAAGAGAGATAATCTGGCACCGTAAATTAAGCGTGATAGGATATCCCGTCCGATATCATCGGTACCAAGAATATAATGCCAAGATCCACCTTCTATCCAAGCGGGTGGTAATAAAAGTGCATCACGATTTTGTTCAATTGGATTATGAGGGGCGATGACGTTTGCAAAAATACTAATGATTAAAATAAAAACGATGTAAGCCAAACCTATTACCGCACCTTTATTCTGGCTAAAATTATGCCAAAATTCTTGAATTGGGGTTTTCGGAATGGGTGGAGAAATCACATTAGACATAAATTTATTCCCACATTTAAAATTTAATTTATAAAACTAAAAAAATAAATAGATAAATCAATTATTTATGATGTCTTATCCGAGGGTTTACAATACCATATAATAGATCAACACAGAGATTAATCACGATAATAATCGTTGCGATAATTAATACGGCTCCTTGGACAACAGGGTAATCTCGCTGCCGAATGGCTTCAATGATCCATTTGCCGATACCCGGCCAAGAGAAAATGGTTTCAGTTAAAATTGCACCTGATAAAAGTTGCCCTACAATTAAACCTACAACAGTAATGACGGGAATTAAGGCGTTGCGTAATGCGTGAACAATGATAATTCGCATTGGTGCAAGCCCTTTGGCTCGGGCGGTACGAATATAGTCCTCACCTAAAACTTCTAGCATTGATGAGCGTGTCATACGAGATATAACCGCTAAAGGGATAGTTCCTAGTACAATAGAAGGTAAGATTAAATGGGATACAGCAGATTTGAATGCACCGGGATCGTCAGAATACCAGCTATCGATCAACATAAATCCAGTGGTATTGTCGATCCAATATTGCACATCAATTCTCCCATCAATCGGTAGTAATCCCCATTTGGCTGAGATGAGAAGAACTAACAACGATCCCCACCAAAAAATCGGCATTGAGTAACCGGTTAATGAAATCGCCATTACGGAATGATCGAATATCGAACCTCGCTTTACTGCAGCAATAATCCCTATTGGAATACCTATTACCACCGCAAATAAGATAGCAAAAAAGGCTAATTCAACTGTGGCAGGAAAAAGGGCTAAAAATTGATCTATAACAGGGATATTATCTTTATAAGAATTGCCAAGATCCCCTTGAACTATTCCTTTCATATAATCTAAATATTGGGTAGATAAAGGTTTATCTAACCCTAATTGGTGCATCATTTGTTGATGTAATTCTGGGCTAAGTCCCCGTTCTCCCATCCGAATTTCAATCGGATCGCCCGGAATAAGATGAATTAAAGCAAAAGTTAGTAAAGTAATACCTATAAAAGTAGGAATAACCATTGCCACACGTTTTAAAATAAATTGAAACATAAAAAGCTCGCTAATAATTATTATTCCCGACCAATATTATGATTGATCGGGGGAATTATGTTTTGCAATTTGCAAATTATTTTTGTAGATCAACTCCATAGAAAGAATGTAATCCAAATGGACTAACGATATAATTTTTTACTTCTTTACGAATTGGTAAATAAGTAGTGGAGTGAGCTATTGTGACCCAAGGAGCTTGTTCTTTAAATACCTCTTGAGCTTGTTTATAAAGTGCAACTCGTTGGTCGTAATCGGTAGTTTGAGCTGCTTCTTTTACTAATTTATCAAATGGTGCATAGCAGAATTTAGCATAATTTGAACCTTGATCTTTTGCTGCACAGCTTAATAAGGCTGCTAGGAAATTATCAGGATCGCCATTATCACCAGTCCATCCCATTAAGCCTGTTGGACTCTCTCCATTTTTCATTCGTTGTAAATATTCGCCCCATTCGTAACTGACTATTTTAGCATTAACCCCTACTTTCGCCCAGTCTGCTTGAATGATTTCTGCCATTCGTCTTGCATTAGGGTTATAAGGCCGAGCAACAGGCATTGCCCAGATCTCTGTGGTAAATCCATTAGGATAACCTGCTTTTTTTAATAATTCTTTTGCTTTTTCTGGATTATATTCATAGTCTTTTACGTCATCGTTATAACTCCACATTGTTGGTGGAATAGGATTTTTAGCAACTTGTCCACCACCTTGATAAACAGCATTGAGAATAGCTTTTTTATCAATCGCATAACTTAATGCTTTGCGAACATCCAGATTATCAAATGGTTTTTTCTCTAGGTTAAAAGATAAGTAGCCAATATTTAACCCCGGTTTGGTTAAGATCTCAATATTAGGATCTTTTCGCATTTGATTAATATCCGCTGGATTTGGATAAGGAATGATTTGGCACTCATTTTTCTTCAGTTTTGCATAGCGAATAGTTGCATCTGGTGTGATCGAGAAAACTAAACGATCAATTTTAGCTGGACCTCGCCAATAATTTTTAAAGGCTTTATAACGTAAATTGGCGTCTTTTTGATAAGAAATAAACTCAAAAGGACCAGTGCCAATAATCTCTGTATCTAATTTAGTTGGTGTGCCAGCTTTTAATAGTTGATCTGCATATTCTTTTGAATAAATCGAGGCAAAATCCATTGCTAAATTAGCGAGAAAAGGAGCATTAGGTTGTTTAAGTGTTATTTTTACTGTGTAATCATCAACTTTCTCAATTTTATCTATGATATTTGGCATATCCATACCAATAAAATATTCATAATGTCCCCCAGAAACTTTATGGTATGGGTGATGAGGATCGAGTTGTCGATTAAATGAAAAAATAACATCATCAGCATTCATATTTCGAGTTGGTTTAAAAATTTTATTAGTATGAAACTGTACGCCTTGACGTAAATGAAAGAGATAGGTTTTTCCATCAGGTGAAATATCCCAACTTTCTGCTAAAGAAGGAATAATTTCTGTTGAACCCGGCTTAAATGCTATTAAACGATCAAAAACTTGAGCACCACCAGCATCCAAAGATGCACCATCTGTTGCTAGAACAGGACTAAGATAAGAAGGAGAAGCTTCAGAGCAGTAAACTAAAGTTTTTGGACTAGCTAAAGCTGATGTTGAAATAATCAAGCCTAAAGTGGCAAGTGAAAAACGCAAAGTCGATTTCATACTATACTCCATACTATGTTGTGTTTAAATAGATTGTTGTTGTAATTATTCGTTAGATTGAGGAATAGCTCTATAATTTGCGGATAGAATCAGTTTCTGTCAATATTTTTTGTATAAGAAAAAATTAATGATTTTCTTTATATTCATAATTTTGATTGCTTTACAGGTGACTTAGAAAAAACTCTGAAAGCTATTTTATCCGCCACTTTGTTAATTAGTTCATTAATTTACTTTTTATTG
The DNA here is from genome assembly GCF_003265225.1 of Mergibacter septicus. Taxonomy (NCBI): domain Bacteria; kingdom Pseudomonadati; phylum Pseudomonadota; class Gammaproteobacteria; order Pasteurellales; family Pasteurellaceae; genus Mergibacter; species Mergibacter septicus. The sequence goes on from NZ_CP022013.1 coordinate 135,546, forward strand.
TTGACTTTGATACTTGGCATTTATATTATTTTCTCAAGCTATCAGAAAGCGATAACGTAACTTCCTACCTGAAAAGGTTTGATACTTTAATATTGTGATATTAAGCTAGTATCACTGATAGCCCACCAAATTATTCCATTCTTTAACTCTAAATAATCTACACATTTCCTTTCCATTGTTGACTTTAATGCTCAGCATTTATATTATTTCCTCAAGCTATCAGAAAGTGAAGGTGTATATCGCCCTACCTGAAAAGGTTTGATACCTTAATATTTTGATATTAAGCAAGTATCACTGATAGCTCGCCAAATTATTCCATTCTTTAACTCTAAATAATCTACACATTTCCTTTTCGTTGTTGGCTTTAATAGTCGATATTTTTATTATTTCCTTGTGCGGTTAGAAAAGCGATGAACTCTGCCGATCGCAGCCTGCTAATTTTTGAATTAGTGTCCGAGAGCGTGTGTGGCTTGGCAGTACCACCTAACCGTTTCACCCCCATTGTTTTTCACTAACCAACCTCAAAGACTGAATAAAAATTTCTTTTCTCAATATTTTTATCATTAATTAATTTATAGATCTGATATGTGTTTTCAGTATGCTGAATAATCTTAGATTGCGAGCTTTGCTTAAAGCGTTATTTTTAACTCGTCTTTTAATTCATTTAAAATTGGAATTAATGGTGTGGGTAATAAATTAGCACCTTAGGTTAGCTTAATGTATATCTTTATGATAGTTAATCTAACCTAAGGTGCTTCATTGAATTAGCTGTTCTGAGTATAAATTTCAATGGTTTGATCAAATTTTTCAGCTATTTTGGGATCTGTAGGTGAGAAAATTGAAGAGGTTAAGGTAACAAATGAGCAAGCTAAAAACCCCGGGATTATTTCATAAAGATTTTTTAAATCTGTCCAATTCCAATAGGTCATTAGCGGTTTCCAGACGACAACAGTAACTGCACCCGTAATCATTCCGCATAATGCAGCATTTGCACTGATATTACGGTTAAATAGGGACAAAATAACAAGAGGACCAAAAGCAGCGCCAAAACCAGCCCACGCATAGGAAACTAACCCCATCACTCGAGACTCTGGATCTTGTGCAATGATAATAGCAATAATAGCAATCGCTAACACCATAAAACGCCCTAACCAAACTAATTCCGTAGTTGATGCTTGTTTACGAATAAAGCCACGGTAAAAGTCTTCTGTCAGTACCGCAGAACACATTAAAAGTTGTGCAGATAAAGTACTCATAATAGCGGCTAAAATACCTGAAAGAACGATACCAACAACCCACGGGTTAAAAATCATTTTTGATACTTCAATAAAGACTGATTCTGGGTTAGCTAAAGTTAAGTGATGGGCTTCAAAATACGCCAAACCAAAATACCCTACTGCACAAGCCCCCGCCAAGCAAAGCAGCATCCAAGTAATGCCTATACGGCGAGCTTGATTGAGTGCGGAAACAGAATCCGCAGCCATAAAGCGTATTAAAATATGAGGTTGACCAAAATAACCTAATCCCCAAGCAAGTGCTGAGATAACACCAATGCCAGAGACATTATATAACCAATTTGAATATGGGATACCAGTGATGGCTGATTTAGTGGCTAAAACCGTTGTGATTTCTCCCCATCCTAGATGCAATAAGATAATTATAGGTGCTAGTAATAGTGCAAAAATCATTAATGTTGCTTGGATAGTATCACTCCAAGAAACGGCTAAATAACCGCCAATAAAAGTATAGGTAATAGTTGCTAACGCCCCTAACCATAAAGCTTGTTGATATTCTAATCCTAATAAACTTTGGAATAACTTTGCACCAGCCACGACGCCCGAAGCACAATAGATGGTGAAGAAAAAGAGGATAACAGCTGATGAAAGTACTTTTAATTTTGTTTTCTGCTGTGGAAAACGTTCAGCAAAAAAGTCTGGTAAAGTTAATGCGTTATTATACTGCTCGGTAAATATACGTAATCTGCCTGCAACAATGCGATAATTTAAGTATGCACCAACGGTTAAACCAACCGCAATCCAAGCTTCAGATAGCCCAGTAATAAAGATTGCACCGGGTAAACCAAGTAATAACCAGCCTGACATATCCGAGGCACCCGCTGACATTGCAGTAACAAAACTGCCCATTTTTCGCCCACCTAAAATATAATCATCAAAGTTTTTAGTTGAACGATAGGCATAAATACCGATACCTAAAATAATGAGTAGATAGAAAATAAATGCCACATAAATTTGGTATGTTTGCATAAATTAACCCCTTGTTATAGTTAAAATTATCCCTTCATTAACTACGACCAATGAAGGCTTACCACCTGTGGCGGTTATATTTTCACTACACGAAAATATATGAAATAGTTGATTAAGTTTTAATTCTTTCACCCAACTGCATAAAAATAAATTATTATTGGGTGTGTTTAATTTAATTTTTTGCGTAAAGATTTTGACCTTTCTCTATTTAGAGAAGGTCGGTAAGTCTATCATCATTACATATAATCCTCCAGTTTCTACAACCAAATTTGTATTTTATTGCTTAAACTGCCTGTGCGGCAGTGAAGTATCAATAACAACATAAAAACCGATCTCCTGATTTCTAAGCTGCCTGTGCGGCAGTGAAGCGCAGAATTAGAGCAAAAGAGCTAGATAGTGCTTTCTAAGCTGCCTGTGCGGCAGTGAAGCTGAAGTAATGTCTGGTAACTCATCTAAAAAATTTCTAAGCTGCCTGTGCGGCAGTGAAGCTGTTGCTCAAGTAGTCGAAATGGCGAAATCTTTTCTAAGCTGCCTGTGCGGCAGTGAAGTGGATATACGGACTCGCATATATTATGTGCATTTTCTAAGCTGCCTGTGCGGCAGTGAAGAGCGTTAGTTGAAGCTGCAGATCGAGGCGATTTTTCTAAGCTGCCTGTGCGGCAGTGAAGAATTGATTAATAAATTCACTTTCTATGGAACTTTTCTAAGCTGCCTGTGCGGCAGTGAAGCGTGCAGCTTTAGCTATTGTTGCTCCTCCTAATTTCTAAGCTGCCTGTGCGGCAGTGAAGCCGCCAAAATCAGAAAAACTATTTGGCTCTAATTTCTAAGCTGCCTGTGCGGCAGTGAAGGTTAGATGCTATGTTTCCTGAGTTGAACCCGTTTTCTAAGCTGCCTGTGCGGCAGTGAAGTTTTTAACATTTCTACTATTCCTTTATCCGTATTTCTAAGCTGCCTGTGCGGCAGTGAAGTAACAGTAAAGGAAATTGTAAAAGTGGTTAAATTTCTAAGCTGCCTGTGCGGCAGTGAAGATCATACAAAAGCTAGAGTATGTGCTGTATGCTTTCTAAGCTGCCTGTGCGGCAGTGAAGAGTGGTATAGTTTGCCGTACTCAAAACGGTAATTTCTAAGCTGCCTGTGCGGCAGTGAAGTAAGTATAACATTAAAGATAGCAAATGGACGTTTTCTAAGCTGCCTGTGCGGCAGTGAAGTATCAGTACAGTTTTTTATAGTTTCATCTAACTTTCTAAGCTGCCTGTGCGGCAGTGAAGAAATCCCACTGTACTAACAACAGTCAGTACAGTTTCTAAGCTGCCTGTGCGGCAGTGAAGTGTTACGAAAAAATGAATGGTAAAATGAATACTTTCTAAGCTGCCTGTGCGGCAGTGAAGTCTCACCACCATTGCAAACTAAATACCCGTCTTTTCTAAGCTGCCTGTGCGGCAGTGAAGTGGGTAAAAGCTCTAAGTTAGCGAAATTTAACTTTCTAAGCTGCCTGTGCGGCAGTGAAGGTCGACCAAAATTAGGATCTTTGCAATCTAAATTTCTAAGCTGCCTGTGCGGCAGTGAAGTGGCTTGTCTTGCTGTAATTTGCCCTCAATCTTTTCTAAGCTGCCTGTGCGGCAGTGAAGAAGTCATCTACAACGAACATAGATCTAGTAAATTTCTAAGCTGCCTGTGCGGCAGTGAAGTTAATTCACCGCCAAAATCAGAAAAACTATTTTTTCTAAGCTGCCTGTGCGGCAGTGAAGATCGTGTCCCGAACTTTTTTGTTCCCGAGCATTTTCTAAGCTGCCTGTGCGGCAGTGAAGTAGTAGTGTTAATACCATTTTCAACCTTAACATTTCTAAGCTGCCTGTGCGGCAGTGAAGTTGAAACGAGGTATTAAATGAAAAAAGATAAATTTCTAAGCTGCCTGTGCGGCAGTGAAGTTCCGAAGCAATGGAGCATTTGACAGGTAAATTTTCTAAGCTGCCTGTGCGGCAGTGAAGAAAACATTTAAACCTCAAAAGTGGAAAACTATTTTCTAAGCTGCCTGTGCGGCAGTGAAGTAAAAATGCTGATCTATGGCGGGGCTGGAACATTTCTAAGCTGCCTGTGCGGCAGTGAAGTATGTTACGAAAAGAGCGTTTTGATTGTGTATTTTCTAAGCTGCCTGTGCGGCAGTGAAGTTACCTTTTTCTTTTCGTAATCATCGTTATGCTTTCTAAGCTGCCTGTGCGGCAGTGAAGTCCTTCTTCTAATCGTAGAGAGCCACGTAAGTTTTCTAAGCTGCCTGTGCGGCAGTGAAGTAAAAAACGTGGAAATATCTTGTTCTTGGACTTTTCTAAGCTGCCTGTGCGGCAGTGAAGTTTATGACGCCTTAAGTTTTTTGGGTACCTCTTTTCTAAGCTGCCTGTGCGGCAGTGAAGCAAGATAGTGATTATTGGTCTTATCACGGACATTTCTAAGCTGCCTGTGCGGCAGTGAAGTTCACCTCTAAAAACTAACTGATTTAACTTCTTTTCTAAGCTGCCTGTGCGGCAGTGAAGAAAGTAGTGGTTATACGATTACTGGTGCAAGTTTTCTAAGCTGCCTGTGCGGCAGTGAAGGGGAACAAGCACCGTTAGGGATTTTTTCTGCTTTTCTAAGCTGCCTGTGCGGCAGTGAAGCCTTGTTCCGCACCCTGTCAAGTACAGGCTTATTTCTAAGCTGCCTGTGCGGCAGTGAAGTAAGCCGTGCTGCAGTAGTTAAATGGCTAAACTTTCTAAGCTGCCTGTGCGGCAGTGAAGACGCAGCACTAAACTTATTAGAGGTGATATCCTTTCTAAGCTGCCTGTGCGGCAGTGAAGGAGAATGATAGAAAATCACAATTTCAGAATCATTTCTAAGCTGCCTGTGCGGCAGTGAAGATCGTGTCCCGAATTTTTTTGTTCCGGAGCATTTTCTAAGCTGCCTGTGCGGCAGTGAAGTGTAATAGTTTATATAATAAATCCATATTTTTAAAGAACTTAGATAAAATTTATTAGATTTCCCCTTTTTTCTTGGCTGAAAATTTATCATTTAAAATCAATAGGTTAAAAATAGCCTCAAAAAAAAGGGGTGAGGGCTAGAACCACGGGATTGTGGTAGTGCGACTAAGTCCATAACTGGAGAATTTTCCTGGTGTTGGAGTTGAGGAAAGCTCACCAAGTTGGATATAAAGTCGTATAACTTGTTTAGTCGAGAGACTTTGCAACTGAATAAAAGGTAAGTTAAGAAACTCTTGACTTTCATCAGGGAATTTTTTTAGGGCTTCCTCTGTATTCATTTTACCTTTGTTAATGACCCGTTTGCGTAGGTTATGTGGGCTTTTTTTCTGTACACGATATACGTTACGGTAGTGAGTAGGGTTTGGAATAGCTCGAATTGGACTGACTTGCGTGTAATCACGTAAGCCTTTAAGCCAAGTTTGTTCCATTAATCGTGATAAAGCTTGTTCACTGCCGTGTAGGCGCAAAATTTTACCGAGATATTTACCATATTGTGGAAAGCTGACCCCAATTTCACCTGTACAATGTTGGGAGATAGCTCGATGTAATTTTGCAAAGAGGTTATTTAATAAAGTTTGGGCTGATATTTCAAGATCTGGCTCAACTTTAATTTCAAGGTAGTAGTCCATATTATTTTTCTCTAGATTTTTATTTTTTAGATTTTCCAAATATACCACCACGGATTAACATTGCGATGACATAATGTAATTGTTCGTCTTCTAAATCTCGATCTTTTAATAGCCAACTATCAAGTAGAGTATAGAAGTCAGATTTGTTTGCAGGTTTACGGTAGGCTATTCCACGATTAGTTACACTACCATAAGGTTCTATTGCGATTGGACCATATTGTTCAGCATCTGGATACCAAGTATCAATAGTGCGTAATGCGTTACCGATTTTTTGTGAGTGCATTGCAGCTTGTTCATTTAATTGATAGAGGTATTTACTTTTACCATTTTTTTTATCATTTTTTTTATCATCTTTTTCGTTATCTTTTTCGTTATCTTTTTCGTTATCTGTTTGAACGAATTCTTGTGATGGGAAGACAGTTTGCCCTTCACCAAGTTGAACAAAGGCTTCAACAGTTAATAGTGTTGGTTTTTCACCTTTTAAGCCTTGTGCAATAATTTCAGCAATAGGTTTGATTTGTTCTATTTGATCAAAATTTCTTAATGAATAATCTAGAGCATTGAAAACCCAGACTTGGTCTTTGTGTCGAATACGAGTGGTAATTTGTTCTGCTCCTACTCGGTTACGCCATAGAAAGCGCCCATTAACTAAGTTTAACGCATAGCGTTGGGATAATTCTTGAAAGCCATATTGGTCAATATAATTATTAATTTTAGTCGCTAAAGCTTGTTGGTATTCAGGGCTATTACAGGTTGATGGAGTAGTAAGGTTGCCTAATACTCTTAAAGAGAATGTGACTTTTAGGGTATCGGTATCAAAACTTAATGCAGCGTTATCGACGGTTTGTAAATTGGCTTGTTCAATTTTAATATCGGTGCGACTTGAGTGTGTTCCTCGTATTCCTTTTTCTTTCACCTTGATTGGTTGCCATTTGCGGTTATCATCGAGGTCTTGCCAGTTACCAGCAAACATAATTGCATCTGAACAAGCTAACTTTGCTTCAAAAGCTAATACTGAAGGGGTTTGTAATTTCGACATGATTATTTCCTTGAGTTAATTAATAAGTATCATCAGCATTTTCTAATACTGTGGTGGGTGGGGGTAAGTCTTGTTTACAGCAATGACAGACATAAAATGGTGCAGCATAGTGATACGTCCATAAAATTTGTGCCATTGAAGTAATTCGACTTGGTGAACCAACCCATTCAGCTATGCTATGAATTGCTTCGACAAAGGTTACTGGGGTGGTTTGATCTCGACTATTGGCAACTTGATTAGCGGCATAAGTTTGGCTAATTGCTTTATAGCCGATTTGAATTGGTACAAGATAACCTTGTTTTTGTTCTTGTCGCCATTCAATTTTTTTCTTTTTTTCTTTTTTCTCACTCTCTTGTTCGGTCGTATTATTTTCCTCAATAATTTTGTGGGCATTAAATTTCAATGCTGAAAAAGAGAGCCACTGCTTAAGTTTATCGGTTTGTGAAGTTTGGGCTAGCAGATCGGAACGATCAACAAGGATAAATCCCGGTAGCAATGAACGTAAGATTTTTGTAGGTTGATCGTTGGTGATATGTGAACAAAATTGAATCGAATTGATAGTACCACCTGCAAGTTTTTGTTGTTCTGCTAATGCTTTAATTTCTTTACATTTTTCTTTAACTCCTTCTTCAGAAGCGGCATTAATTCCAGTTACTTTAATAATTAAAGAAACTTCTAAATACATCTTCCCTTCTTCATTAATTGAATCTGGTTTTCCATCTTTTTTTAATGGATTACGAGTTAAGGCAAAACGGTATGGTTTATAATTATTCTCACGATAAGCATGAATTTGGGCTTGGTGGCATAGAATGGCAGTATCTGATAGGGTTATTCCTTGACCTTGAAGTTTACGAGATAAGGCATGAACATAACCTAAAAAGTGTGTAACAGCGGGAAAACCATAGGTAAAACCAGCAATTGCATTGGCATTGCTTACTTTAATCCGCTTTAAAATTAAATATTCCATTATGTCATCTCCCATATATTATATTCCGCAAAACGATTTTAAATTTTGAACTACAAAAATCTCTCATCTTTTTATCAAGGGTTAATTTATTTTTTGTTTTGGTATTGATTTGATACACCAGCCAACAGCCAAAATCTTGACTAACAGCTTGTATCCAACCATCTTTATAGATTTCTTTTGGGCTAAAATTATTATTTGGGTCTAGCCAATAGCGTTGATGAACTGGTAATTCTGAGTTTTCACTCCAACCAGCTGGTAATTCCTGCCATAACCCAGCTTGATTAAGTACATGGTCGATAACTTCTTGTAATAGTTTAATGGTTCGTTTTGTTATTTTCCTTGAGGTTGGTGTTTTTTTTTCATTTAATTTGATTAGATGTTCGACTATCGCCTGAATGGTCTTTTTTGCTGCCCTATTTATTTTATAATGGTTAAATATGTTCTCTGTATTTAATGGGGGTTTTACGACGTCTTGCCATTGTGGTGGTGCCGCACGGAAAAAATAAGTAATTCCGTTACGGTGAGATTTAGTATTAAGCAGTGAAACATTTTGAGGCTGAATACCACCAGCAACAGTAATGGCTAAATTTGGATAAGAAACGAGAGTCTCTTCACAAAACTGCTTATTTTTTCTTGCATCACGAATTTGCTTCATCTCTTGGCTATAATGGCAGCGTTGGATTTCGTTATAAATTTCTTGAGAAAGAGAAGATGAATAAAGTGGGATTAATAGGTGGTATTGATTTTCTGCAATTGGAAAATAAATTTGTTTACCCAGCGTATGGCTACTTGGATTACTGGTTGTTAACGCTTGGCTTAAACCATTGTGCCATTCTTCTAGTTGTGCATGGTTTGTGGCTAAAGGTGCCAGAGGGCTAAGATCATTTTGTTCTAAATAGCTAAGTAAAGATTTATTATTTTGATCAGTTAATTGAAGAAATCTTGCGACATCAAGAGCCGCTGCATTACCAACCGCATCAAAAGTGATATTTTCTAGACTTTGGGTATCCAAATAATGCGTAGACGTTCCCAATTTTTGATCAATTAAATTTGTTCCTTTGGCTGAACTGTGGATAAATTTAACTGCGTGAGATGCCATGCTAATTTGATTAGCTCGAGTAGCGGCATTATCGATCCAGTTAGGAATTTTATATTGATGATTAAGTTTGACAAGTTTTTCAGTATGGGTTTGTTGCAATAGATCAAGTCGCTTTTGATCGGTAGTTTGATTTTTACTTTTTTCAAACTCTTTATTTAAGGTTGCAAGTTTATCTTGATAACGCTCTTGAATAAATGTTTGAATGTTTTCAGTGAGAGTTATAGGCATAAATTTTTCTTATCTATTTAAAGCTACCTTACGGTAGTGTAAAAAGAAAAATTTCTTAACTAAAATAATTTCTAAACTACAATAAGGTATGTAGTGTTTATATATTCTACTAATGTAGAATTAAAGATCAACAAATTAGTGAAAAAATAATCTGTTGATCGCTGATTATTTATTTTTATTTCCGATAAAAACCTAAATGGGGGTGGTAATACCACAAATAGTTTCCTTCAGGTAAGCTGATCTGTGCAAAACGCAGATAAGTTTCTTCTAAACTTAAATTAAATTGATCGGCAAGTTGTTCAATTTCTTGTTCTAACAGAGGGCTTCCCCAGATTGAAATCCGTTTAGCTAGAGGTAAATTATCTGGTTCTTGATAAGTTAAATTAATACTACTTTCAATCCATTCTTGAGATGCAGGTTCCCACTCTTTCAGTGTTAGGTCATCATCAAGGAGTTCTACTATATAGTTTCGAGTTGGCCTACTTTGGCGAAATTCAGTTTGCTTTTGAAATTCGGCAAAAAGGTGGGCGTAATTTGATTTCCACCAATTTCTTAAATAATAGCTTAAATAATTTTTTAAAGCTCGATGCTCAATGTCAATTAATCCTTGATCTTCTACCTCTTGAATTCGTGGTATAGCGTTGATAGGTTGGAAATAGTCAGCTAAAGCAGATAAAGATAAGTCATGGTTAGGTAGTTTGACTTCTTCCCTTTTTTCAGTTTCTTTACATTCAAAGCCTGGATCAGTATAACAAATAACTTCTCCTTTTATTGCTTTGATATTTTTGTTTAAAATGAGAATGTTATCTAACTGTGGTGGTAATTGGCGGTGGCGTTGAACTCGTCCAACAAGCTGAATGATGGATCGCATTGAGCTTGGTTCAATGATTGCCCAATCATAATCGTGATCTCGTCCAACTTCTGCAACAGGTGTAGCAAGAACCACAAAAATATGATGTTGTTCAGGAAATTGTTGTAGGCGTTCAACCACTAATTCTTTCTCAAAAATATCTTGTGGATTTTGTCGATCTCGTTGTAACAAGGCATCAAGTTGATTTTCGATTGCTGAACGTGTCGCAAGTGGGTGTTGGCTATGGTAGATACAGTAGTGAATGCATGTATTTTCAGCTGCAGGGAGATTAAAGAGTGCTTTAGCAACAGCAACCAGAGGATTGATATTGGCGATACGGATAATACCAGTGGAAACACTTTTTCCCTGATAGCGAGTTTGAGTGGATACAGTACGGTGTTGTGTAGCGAGTTGAGTGATACCTTGATAAAGGGTTTGAGCTAATGCAGGATAAAGATCTTTTTTCGAGATATGATTAACCATTAGCCAGTTGCCTAAATGTAAATTTAGGTTCTCTTTTTTTAAATTCTCTACTCGTTTTTGGATAAATTGCTTGTGTTGCTCCTCAAATTGTTTTAAATCACAATTTATAGCTTGCGAGCTAAATTCATCAAACCATGCACAACAAATATCCGTTTCTGCTCGCTGTCCTGTTACTTGATTAAATTGTTTTCGACCAGTGTAATAACTCGAAAAAAGTTGTTGAACAAGATAAGGTGGTAGTGTGGCAGATGAGAGCAAGACTCTTGAACCTAATAAACCCGCAAAATAGACTAAACGCCCTAATGCAGGCAGATCTTCTAATGAAAAGTCATCGGGTTCATCTAGCACTAAATCACTGGTGAGTAAGCGTAGCATTGGTGCAATTTGCTGACCGCCTGATGTGCCTTCGCTCGCAGGTATTAGGTGGTCAATGGTGCTGACTGAAATTGGTGAACTTACCAGTTTTAGGATTTTATTTTGGTTTTTTAACCAGCGATTTAGGTAGTTATTTTCAATTTCACCTTCATAGCGAACATAATAGTGTTCAGCAAAATGTTGTTCGGACTCACTGCCTGTATTTTTATCATGAGTAGCCGGTATTTTTTGTTGGCTTTCAAACAAAGCTTTAATTTCTTGTGAACCGATTTGTACGGCAACATCATCGTTATCTAAATGAAGGCGGTGTTGTAATGCTTCACCAGTTTGTAATGTAAGAGTACGTAAACCTAGTGCAATACTAAAACGACAACCTAATTGTGGGTTTGCTAAGGCATAGCAGATCCGAGCATTAGCAAAGGTTTTTCCTTTTCCTGTTGATGCCATATTGATCCCAAAAAAGCCTTGTTCTTGGCTCTGTTCTGTAAGATTATAAGCACAATCATAAGCTTTATCTTGCCAGCGGAATTTATCATTCTTACTCCGCCGTTTAAAATCTTTATGCTGTGTAATTGCTGGCATTGATTGGCGTAACTTAGGAATCGTTAAGGCGAGAAGATAGGCATTATGTGCGACACCGATACAGTGTTCATCTAAATGTTGTTTCGGTTCTTTCGTTGTTTTATCCGTATTCGCAATAGCTTTATAATGTGGATCTTGCCAATGTGGGTGAGGCTGATCGGCTGAATAGTTATGATCGGCAAGCATTAATGCTAAGCGAGCAATGTGCAAGGGAAATGCCATTTCTAAATGAGCATATTCACTAAAATTATGTAATTTTAATGCCCTTTTAGCGATTTCTTTTGCTTTCTTTTGCCACGTTTTACTGCGAATAGGGGTCCCTAATTTAAAGGTGAGATTGAGAGGAATTTTGTTACTTTCGCAATTTTCGTGGTTTAACGCATTCCATTCAACACCAAGTTGTGTCAGCCAAGATGTGATGGAATTTGAATCTAATGTTATATCGGAATTAAGTTTTTTAGGTAAACGGTGGTGCGATAAAATTAACCAAGCAATACATTGTGCAATCGGTGGTAATTGTGTGAAATCGAAGGTTTTTTTCTCTGTTAATTGTTTTTCAATGAGATCTGGCGATTTATCAGAGATATTTGCTAACCGAGTCAACCACGTTTGATCATCAAGGTAAACGACCTGTTCGGAGCTTGATTTTTCTTGATCTTTAATAAATTCAGCAAAGAGTAATAGAGATAACCATTCGTGGCGGTAGGGTTCAAAATTCGAGGTTTTAGTCTTAGGAGTTAATTTATTTTGAAAAAGTTGATTTGCTTTACCAAAATCGTGAAATAGTCCAGCTAAACCAGCCAAAATTGCAGAAGTATGAATGCTGTTAAAATTATTTTCATCTTGGCTGCGTAAAATATCTCGTTGGGTCATATTAGTTGGTACGCTACCTTCTAAATTAAATTTACGTCTGTTGCCGACAATCCAAAGTAATTCCGTTTGATTTTTAGCTCTAATCCAATAGCAGGCGACTGCGGTATTTTTACGGGCAGTTTTCTTCAGCAACATTCTTAGTGTTTTTAGCCCTTCAAATGTAATAGGTGTTTGCCAAGTCCGTTGTCCTTTACGTTCAGCGAATTGATCTAGTACACGGCGAGTTTCGACTAACGCTTGTTTGCTACATTCTGAAATTAACAATATGTTCATTTATTTTCTCGCTAAAGTGGTTGCTGTAGTTTGTAGAGTTTCAATCATTGTATCTAAGGCATTAGTTTTTCTAAATTGTTGTAAGCACTGTTGGCGAAATTCTTGTTCATCATCACCTGCCATTGCTGAAAGAAAAGCCTGTGGGAGGATAACCGCATCTTTAACAATATCTGCGACATCAAAAACTAAGCCACCACGACGAGTTTTACCGTGTAATACCGCTAAGCCATGCGGTAAACCTAATACCCAGCAAGCGGTGGCTGCTAAGCCATAAGCCAGATAATTACCGTGATCTAAATAACGGTTAGCAATATCATTACTATTTCCTCGTTCAGAGCGAGTGAAATCACCATAATTAGTTGCATTACAAGCAAGTTTATACAGGCTTTTTGTGGTTGTCGCCTCAAGTGATAATAGATCTTGGGTGGTATTACAATCCGCTAGTTTTTTTCTAAAGCGTTCTAAGGTTGAAGTTAATTGTTCAGCATTATAGTTAAACGCTTGTTGTTGGCTGAGCTTTTGCCATTGGTTTTCAATTTGTTGTAGACGTTGTTGCTGAAAATGTTTAGCGGCTTCAAGTCGTTGTTGATCGTCAAACCAAAAGCTTACCCATTGTTGTAAATACTGTGTGGGACGGTATTCAGATTGAGGTTGAAACCACGAGACAGCGAGTTCAGCTTCGTTGCCAGCAAATAGAGGCGTTCCACCACCGCCACAAAAGCCAATTAAGACTCCAGCTTTGGCTAGTTCTCGTACGGCGGCTTGAGTAATTGAAGTGCCAGTTCCAAGCATAATTGCAGTGGTGTTCGCAATGGGAATATTCCAGTAGAGGCTTTCTTTGCCTTGATCGGTAACATATTCAACCCGTCCATTATTTACTAATACTCGGCAATGTTGTAGATAATAGAGATTGGCTCGCTTGGAATGAATGATAGTTTTTAGGTCAGTTGGTGAGAAAACATCAGGCATAAGACACTCCTTTGTAGAAGTTAGACGGCTAGGAATCAATTTTAGATAAAATGCTTTTTCGGTGGTAAAGGGGAAGTTGTGAATTTTTCAGCTTCCCTATTTATTGCAAGTTGTTATACCTAATTCTTTAAAGGCGGTTAGAGTCTAACCGCTTTTTTAAAAGTCGATTAAAGTAAGTTTAAAAGACTTTTTTAAAGGGTTTAATAATCACTTCCGCATAAACACCAGCTTCTACATAAGGATCAGCATCAGCCCATTCACGAGCCTGTGCAAGTGAGTCAAATTGAGCAATAACTGTAGAGCCTGTAAAGCCTGCTTCCCCCGGATTTTCATCATCAATTGCAGGATTTGGACCTGCAGTTAATAATCTGCCTTCATCAGCGAGTTGTTGTAAACGAGCGAGATGTTTTTCTCGAACAGCTAAACGTTGTGCTAAGGTATTTGGTATATCTTGAGCAAAAAGAACATAGTACATTATGCACCCCTTATCAATTGGTTGTCAGTGATATTTGAACGGTGAAGTTTATTGTGAAAGAGTAGGTGAGTGATGTCAATCTTGTTCTTGCAGAATTAGTTGATATTTAACAATGAGATATTGATAACTAAAAGCCCTAGTCAATTCTAGGGCTTTTAACGATGTTTAACAATTTTGAGAGGAATAATCTGCTAACGCTCGTTCTAATTCGTGATTATTTTCCTGAGGAATTGGACGAGGACGACCATTTTGATCGACTGCAACGAAGGTAAAAATAGCATCAGTTACACAATATTTTTCACCGATAGGCTCTTTAGAGACTTTTTTTGCCCATACTTCAACGTGAATTTTTATTGAAGTGCGACCGACAGCTAAACATCGTCCATAGCAGCAAACAACATCTCCAACACTGACGGGACGTAAAAAATTAATTTTATCTACACTGGCAGTAACGACACGTCCGTGAGCAATTTCTTTTGCTAGAATAGCTCCACCCATATCCATTTGAGACATAATCCAACCGCCAAAAATATCACCGTTTGCGTTGGTATCTGAAGGCATGGCAAGTGTCCGCAGTAATAGACTTCCTTTATTAGGAGGTTGTTGTGTTCTATTGTCAGTTTTGTTCATTGTTATCCTTTTTTTGTTCTTGTTGAGAAATATAGGGGTAGAGATAAACACCAGTGATTAGTGTAGCAATTAGTGTTAAACCAAAAAAGCCAAAAGATTTAAAATCAACCCAAATATTATCAGAGAGATAAGTACTAACATATAAGTTAATCACTAAACAGAGCAGAAAAAATATTGCCCAACCTAGGTTTAAACGTTGCCAAACTTGTTCTGGCAAGTGTAATTCTTTTGCAAGCAGATGTTTAATAATAGGTTTATTAAAGCCATATTGGCTAACTAAAAGAATGATGGCGAATAATCCATAAATTAAGGTTACTTTCCATTTTAAAAATTGAAGATCGTTAAAATAAGCGGTTAAACTGCCAAAAAAGATCACGCTAATTGCAATAACCCATTGAGATTTCTCAATTTTTCCATACATTATTTTGACAATAATAAATTGAATAATGGTGGCAATAACGAGCGTAATGGAGGCAATTTGTACGCCATAGAGTTTATATGCCGCAAAAAATAGAATAAGCGGGATAAATTCAAGTAGTTGTTTCATGCTTTACTCCAATTAGCTTGTTGGCGAAATAAAGTATAAAAACGGTAGGTAAGGACTAATGAAAATAACTCTAACCCATTGATAACAGGAATAATAATTAGTGTAGGAATACCACTTTTAGCTAAACTAAAATTTAAGGCGTTTGGTAAGAAAAACGCAAGAATAAAAAATAAAAAAAGTGATGAAAAATGTCCTTTACTATGTTCCCATAATTTTTTAAATAATTGACTAAGCCGTTCATTTTCAATTAGATAAGCGTATGGAAATAAGCAGAGGCGAATTAAAAAGAATAGCGTGAAAATTAAACCAATAATAAGAAAAAAAGAAAGTTGCCCTGTAGATGATGTAACCACTAAGCTTGATGAGGCAAATAATGTAACAGGGAAAAAAGTGATGAGATATATTAATAAGAATGTCGGTAATTTTTTTAATGCTGTCAAAAATAATTGTTGAAAAGTATGTTGACGACCAACACTAGTATTATCAACACTTAAGAAAAAACAAAGATTAAGCAATAGTGAAAATAAACCAGAAAATAGGGAAAGATAGAGTATGCCTAAAGCAGGGCTTTGCATTTCTTGAGAATTAGTCAGCTGTTGTTGTAATTCAGTAATTGAGCTATCACCGAAAAATTGTTGCATTATAAATGATGTACCAAGTTGAACAAGGCTAGTTAAAATCAGAAAAAAGAGAAATTGTTGTTTTTGATTGCGAATGAAGTTCCAACTATCTGTTAAAATTTGAACAAAATTGAATGGCATAACTGTTCCTAAAATGAAAGTTAATCAAAATGGTATAGAGTATAGCAATTCTTGGGTATAAATTCAGTAAAGAAAGTGATGAGAAAGAAAAAACCTATCCTTGATTTAAGATAGGTTTTTTCTTTTTAATTAAAGTTTGAATTAAAGTGATAAAACACTAAATTCCCAGTTTTTATCTTTATTCAAAATAAGTCGATGCGTATGATGAGACAGTAAGGTTGAACGATGCCCGACACTAATAATGGTGCTGTTTGGCAATTGTTGATTAATCAGTTGATACATTTCATATTCTAACCCTTCGTCCATACTAGCGGTTGCTTCATCAAGGAAGGCTACTGCAGGTTTGCGTAACAGTAAGCGAGCAATAGCAAGACGTTGTTGTTCTCCCGGTGATAAGGTGCGATTCCAGTCGTTTGACTCTAGAAGATTTTCTGTTAGATGAGCAAGATGAACCTGTTGTAAAGTTTGTTTCGCTGATGAGATCAGATTGTCATCAGTTGGAATTTCTTGTGGATAATATAGTGCTTCAAGTAAGCTGCCTTGTGGTAGGTAAGGTCGTTGAGAAAGGAAAAGGCGATCTTCAGGACAGTAGATGGTACCATCTGCATATTGCCATAATCCAGCAATCGCTCTTAACAGTGTTGTTTTTCCAGCTCCAGAAGGACCTTGGATTAAGACTTTTTCACTTGCTTGAATAGTTAAATTTAATGGTGTTAATAGTTTTGAACCATCAGGTTTTCTTAATTGAACCTGTTCAAAAATAATGGCATCAGTATTTGGGTGGTGTTCTAAATTCCCTGTTTGGTGTGAATCATTGATTGCATTTACGAAGCCAGCTAGACGGTGTAATGTTGCACGGTAGGCGGTAAATTCATCATAACTATTACGAAAGAAGGAGAGTGATGAATGTACTTGTCCGAAGGCTTGGGCAGTTTGTACCATATCCCCTAGGGTAATTTGTTTTGAGAAAAAACGGTTTGCCTGAATAAGGAATGGAAAAATAACGGAGATTTGCGAAACAATAACGTTAAAGCCTGAAAGTTTCAGGGTTCGGAACACTAATTTCCAAACGTTATCAATAATTTTAGCAAATTGAGAATTAAGCAAAACTCGTTCTACTTTTTCCCCTCGATAAAATGAAATACTTTCAGCGTATTCTTTCAAACGAATGAGTGAGTAACGGTAGTTAGCGTTAAATTTTTCATTATCAAAATTTAATTGAATCAGTGGACGACCTAGTTTGAAAGCAAAAACGCTGGTAATTAACACATAGATAAAGACTAAAAAGACGAGTAAGTGCGGAATTTCAATTCCTGCAATTTGCATTGAGCCTGATAAGTTCCAAAGAATCACGGTAAACGCAACTAGAGAGACAAGGGAGGAAATCACACCAGTCGAAAGACTGAGAGAGTTATTTACATAACTTTGGATATCTTGTTGAATACGTTGATCTGGATTATCAAGCTGATCGTTACTGTATTGAATTTTATAATAGGCATTATTTTCTAACCATTTATCTAATAAATTATCATTTAACCATTGTCGCCACTGAATGAGAAAACGTTGTTTAATATAATAAATAAACAGAACATTGGCTAAATTAATACCTGCGATAATGGCAAACCAGATCATTTGTTCCCAAAATTTATTTTCATCAAGTTTTTGGAGTGCATCATACATTGTGTTGTACCATTGAGAGAAAATAACATCAATGCGAACTGAAAATAAAGTGAGAATTAAAATAAAGCTGAAACCTAATAATGGGCGTAAACTACGTTTAGGCGAAAAATAATCTTTTCCTAATCACCAAAATTGTTTTCCCCAATCGGTAAGTTTAATTACAAAATAACCTGCAATACCACTACAAATTAGGGTAATAATAAAGGCTTTTGCAACCCAGATGGTAGATGTTAGTGCTTCTTGTGTTAAATTCATCGTATTTCCTTGAATTATACTTGAGTAAATCACTTAGGTATTCTTTTTATCATAAAATTTTTTATAAAGATAATCTTTTTATAAAAAATTATCATTCTTAATAATGTAAATATATGTAACATAATAATTGAGCTAATCTGTTTCAGGCGAAGATAAATATTAAGAATATATCTAAAATTTAAGTGTTCGATATTTTGTTCGAATAATTCCTAAAGTCTAAATAATTGAGTAAATTTAATTATTTTCTAAATCAAAGAATGGGTGGTGAGTATAATGTAAAATATAATAGAGATTATAGGTTTTGGATAGTAAAATTTTATTATTGTTTATTTGATGAGTTTTTTTAAATTATTTTCTTTTCACCTTATAAATTTAAAATATAAATAAATGCTTTACATAATTTTCAAATAAATTTTTAAATGATTTGGTTTTTATGAAATTTAATGAAATAGTATTGCTCAAATTAGTTAAAGAATATTAATAGCTTCAATATGATTGAAAATCAGAAAGCGTAACTTTACTTTTTAATGCTTTCTTTGCCCTTAGCGTAAAGAGATTTTACGGCGTATTCCTCTTAAAATTAAGAAAACCCACGGCCAAACAGAACCACTGACGATTGAGCCTATTAATTCTTGAGAGTGAAATTTGGCATTATGTACAAATAATTCAACTAGAAATAAGCCAAAACGAATGACAGCAATAAATAAGATGACT
This sequence comes from Mergibacter septicus, assembly GCF_003265225.1. NCBI lineage: Bacteria > Pseudomonadati > Pseudomonadota > Gammaproteobacteria > Pasteurellales > Pasteurellaceae > Mergibacter > Mergibacter septicus. The sequence goes on from NZ_CP022013.1 coordinate 154,247, forward strand.
AGCAAACTTTGTTGCCATAAAGATAAATTTCTGAGGATTAAATAGTTATTATGGGTTGCGAGGAGATAGACAAAAACAGATAAAATCAGTGCGTGAAGCCCTAATAAGGAACCAGAAACCAGATCCCAGCTTAAACCAAGGAGAAATGCTGTACCGATATTTACTTTGTTAGGTATAGCCATAACCCAATACATTAACACCATAATTAACCACGCTGGGCGGTAGCCTTGTAATTCGACTGGCCAAGGAAAAACTTCACAAACTAAAGCAAGAAGGAAGGTTAAAAATACCACAAAATATTGAAAGAGAGAGTGAATTTTCATTGTATTTTTGTCCCTTTGAGTTGAGATTTTGGTGCTAGCGGTGTAGCAATTTCTTCTGGGGTATCATCTTGGCTGTCATTAATTGGATTTTCATTGAGTAAAGGGATATTTTGTAGATTTTCTTCAATGTTATCAATCTCTGCTTCACTATTTTGTAAGTTAAGTGGCTGTTTGGTATCAATCTTAGGTTTAGATAAACGTTGTTTGACGGCTTCTCTAACCGCTTGAGGAGAGAGAGTACCAGCTTGATGTAATTCTTCGTTGGTTGGCCATAAAAGCAGTAAATAGCGTAACCGATCGAGAGAAGCGAGTGGTTTGGCTGTAATGGTTGCAAAATAGTTATTATTATTTCGGCTGATCTTATCAACTATTGCAACTGGATAGCCTTCAGGGTAACGTCCCCCTAAGCCTGAAGTAACGAGGAGATCGCCTTGTTTTACATCAATTGTACGAGGGACATTATCTAAAGTTAATTCATCATAACGTCCAGTACCTGATGCAATAAGACGAACGTCATTGCGTAATATTTGTAGTGGAATAGAGCTACTGCTGTCAGTTATTAGTAGCACACGGGCAGAGTGTAACCCTACCGCAATGATTTGCCCAACAATGCCTTTTTCATCAATAATAGGTTGACCAATATAAGCACCGTCTTTTTCACCTTGATTAATTACGACTTGCAGACGATAAGGGTCGGTATCCGCTGAGAGGACTTCTGCCACTTTTTTATATTCATCTTGGCGTAGGGGCGAATTTAATAACAGGCGTAAGCGTTGATTTTCAACTTTCAGTTGATCAAGCAACAATAAATCCGCATTTTTTTCTCTTAGTTGATCTTTCAATACTTTGTTTTCAATTTGTAGTTTTGTGGTATCTACAAGATTTTCTGAAACGCTATCAAGTAAAGTACTGGGGGTATTTGCTAGATAGTATATACTACCAGCAGCAGTTTCAAAGAAAGAACGGACTTTGCCTAGAGTAGGGTTTTGTTCATCAGTGAAGATGAGTGCCATTGATAGAAAAACAGCAATAACTAGCCTTATGCCTAATGGTGGTGGACGATTAAAAATTGGTTTCATCGTATCCACCAACTGGCTTGATTTGAGTGAAGTAAAAAGTGTGAAAAGTGTTTTCAGTGGTAGTGTTACTACCACTGTATTGTGTTTGAAAATGAGGATTTTTTTGCGGTACTACAATACTTTTCACAGTTAACCCAGATTAAGACGAGGGTTAAAGATCATCGCTACAAATATCGTTACCATGGCGATCGATCATATCTAATGCTTCACCACCACCACGAGCAACACAAGTGAGAGGATCTTCAGCGATAATAACTGGAACCCCTGATTCTTGTGAAAGTAGAATATCAATATTTTTCATTAATGCCCCACCTCCTGTTAGCACCATACCACGTTCAAAAATATCAGCGGCTAATTCAGGAGGGCATTGTTCTAGTGCTGTACGTACAGCAGCAACGATACCATTTAATGGTTGTTGAATTGCTTCTAATACATCTTTGGTATTGAGTGTGAAACTACGTGGGGCTCCTTCAGCTATATTATGACCGTGTACTTCCATTTCCATAATTTCATCGCCTTCTGCAATGTAAGCACAGCCTAATTCTTTTTTAATGCGTTCTGCGGTGGTTTCTCCAATTGCTGAACCAAAAGTGCGACGTACATAAGCAATAATCGCTTCATCAAAACGATCTCCCCCAATACGTACAGAGGAAGAATAAACTACACCATTGAGAGAAATAACGGCAACTTCGGTGGTACCTCCTCCAATATCAATAACCATTGAGGCAATAGGTTCAGAAACGGGTAAGCCCGCACCAATTGCAGCAGCCATTGGTTCTTCAATTAAATAAACTTCTCTTGCACCAGCACCATAAGCAGATTCTTTGATAGCTCGACGTTCAACTTGAGTTGCACCAGCGGGTACACAAACTAAAACTCGAGGGCTTGGACGAATGAAATTATTTTTATGTACTTGTTTAATGAAATATTGCAACATTTTTTCTGTAACAAAAAAGTCTGCAATAACACCGTCTTTCATTGGTCGGATTGCAACAATGCTTTTAGGGGTTCGACCTAACATCATTTTTGCTTCTTGCCCAACAGAGGCGATACTTTTTAATGCTCCACTACGGTCTTGACGTATTGCGACAACAGAAGGTTCATCAAGTACAATACCTTTTCCTTTAACATAGATTAGGGTATTCGCTGTACCGAGATCGATTGAAAGGTCATTTGAAAAAAGGCCACGAATTTTCTTAAACATAATAGTGCTGCTCACCTAGGTTGAATACTGTTCAATTTAATATTTGAATTTTAGCCAAAAAATTTGGCTAAATTTATCAAAAAAATTGCCTTTTTAACAGTAAAGAAACGGCTTTTTTCTTGAATTTACTCGAAAGAGGGAGAACAGAGAGAAAAAAGGCGAGGTATATCTCGCCTTTTCGTATTATTTAATCAGAAGGTTAGCTTATTTACTGCCATCTTCAAGGGGTGTTTTTTCTATAAATTCTGGTAATGGTTTATGTTCACTTGCAAGCATTTCATAAATTACTGGCAAGATTAATAACGTAAATAAGGTACCAATTGCCAAGCCAGCAACAATGACTACTCCAATACTGAAGCGAGATACTGCACCAGCCCCTGTGGCATAAAGCATAGGAATAAGACCCGCAATCATTGCAGCGGTTGTCATTAAAATTGGACGTAAACGAATTACCGCTGCATGGAAGATGGCTTCACGGCGATTTTGCCCATAATGGAGTTGTTGTTCTTTCGCAACTTCACACATCAGAATACCGTGTTTGGTAATTAAGCCTACGAGGGTGATTAAGCCTACTTGTGAGTAAATGTTTAAGGTACTTCCTGTTACACCGAAGAAAGCGAGTAGATTAAGAACAAGTAAAGCACCACTGACAGCTAATGGAACAGCAATAATAATCACCATTGGATCACGGAAGGATTCAAATTGGATTGCAAGCACTAAGAAAATTACGATAACTGCTAATGCAAAGGTAATGGTTAGGCTATTTCCTTCTTGTACAAATTGACGAGATTCGCCTTTGAAGTCAAAGTTATAGCCTTTTGGTAATAAGGTATTAGCCGTATTTTCAAACCAGTGAACCGCATCACCCACTGAGCTTCCCGGTGCAGGAATAGCGCTTATAACCGCAGAATTTAGCTGATTAAAACGGTTTAAAGAGGAGGGTTGCACTGTTAATTTCATTGTAATCAGGTTACCAAGTGGAACTGGTGTACCATTTGCAGCAATAACATAGAATTTATCTAGATCGTTTGGATTAAGGCGTAAATCTCTCGGTACTTGTGAGATCAATTTGTATGAGCGACCATCGATCCCAGCCCAAGAAATCGTACCACCTGAGAGGTAACTACCTAGGACGGTACTGATTTGTTGCATATCAATACCATAGGTACCTGCTTTTTCTTTATCCACTGTAATTTCCATTTGTGGAGTATTAAATTTTAGATCTAAGCTGTTAAAGACAAATTTCCCCGATTTTTGTGCTTTTTCTAACACTTGTTGTGCAATATCGGCTAATTTAGCTGGATTGTCTGCCGTAGTGATAACAAAAGCGACTGGCGTACCTTGTTCACCCGTATCAATCGGTGAAAAACCAAAGCCATTGATATTCGCTTCAGGAATATTTTTGGCTGCTTTATTTAGTATATCTGTAATTTCAGCTTGGCTACGATTTCGTTTACTCCAATCCACTAAGGTGGCGATAACTAAAGATTTATTAGTACTAGGTACACCAGAGAGTACCAGTGAAAACTCTACTTCAGGTATTGTTTTCAATATTTTATTGTATTCTTGCATCGCTTCTTGGATATAGTCCACATTCGTATTTTCAGGTCCAGAACCTAAAGATAAGATCGCTCCTTGGTCTTCTTGTGGGATTAATTCACTTGAGAGATCTTTGATTAGAAACGGTAAGCTACAAAAGATCAGTAATGAAAAGGTTAAGACTGATTTTTTATTATTGAGCATAATAGTTAACACTTTGCTGTAAAAATTAGTAACTTTTGTTAAGCTATTTTCAATAATAGTTTCAAATTTTGTTGGGTTAGCGTGAGGTTTGAGTAGTTTACTACACATCATCGGCGATAGAGTTAGAGCAATAATCCCAGAGATAAAGACAGCCCCTGCAAGTGTTAAGGCAAATTCTTTAAATAATGCCCCTGTGATTCCACCAATGAGTCCCATCGGTGCGTAAACAGCACAAAGCGCTATTGTCATTGAAATAACGGGAACGGCAATTTCTCGTGTGCCGATAATCGCTGCTCTAAATGGGGTTTCACCTTCTTTAATATGGCGGTCAACATTTTCTAATACGACAATAGCATCATCAACTACTAAACCAATCGCAAGGATGATAGCGAGTAAAGTCATTAAGTTGATTGAAAAATCAAAAAGTTGTAAGAGTAATACCACCCCGATAAGTGAAATTGGAATAGTAATAATAGGCACAATAACCGCACGTAATGATCCTAAAAAGAGTGTGATCACTACTAATACAATGACCGTTGCTTCAACAATTGTTTTGATAACATCGTGGATAGAGCTATTGATAGCGATTGTTTTATCATATAGCACTTTAGCATCGATATCAGCAGGTAAATTTTTGACGATATTATCAAAAAGAGGGTAGATATTTTTAACTACGGTTAAAGGATTTGCATCTGATGCAGGTTCTATTGAAACGATAACCGCATTTTCACCATTAGCAGTGGCACGAACATTATCGCTGGCTTTCCCGAGATCGACTTTTGCGATATCGCCTAAACGCACAAGGTTGCCATTTTGATTGCGAATAACTATATCACGTAATTCTTCGGCAGAACGAGCCGTGCCTTCTACTTTATTTTTATAAACAACATAGTAGCCATTAACATTACCAGCAGCAGTTTGCACGTTATTGCGTGATAAAGCACCAATAACTTCGGTTGCGGATAATCCTTGAGCCGCCATCTTGGCAGGATCTAACCAGATGCGTAGTGCATAAGGTGAACCATAAACATCAACTTTAGCAATACCATTAATGGTATAGAATTGTGGTTTGATGACTCGTTCGATGTAATCTGTTACTTGGCTAGAATCAAGGGCATCAGAGGTAAATCCCATATACATAATACCTGAACCACCACTGGAGGAAGTAATGGTTGGATCTTCAATCCCTTTTGGTAAATCAGAACGAACAGAGTTTACCTTTGCCAAAATATTTGCTAGTGCTTCATTTGGGTTGGTGTTTAGCTTCATCTTAACTGTAATTGTTGATGAGCTTTCCTGACTAGATGAAGACATATAGTCAATATTATCAGCTTGAGCCACTGCTTCTTCAAGTTTAGACGTGATAAAGGCTTGAATCAGGTTTGCATCAGCACCGGGATAAACAGTGGTGATATTAATAACAGTGGTTACGAGTTTTGGATATTCTCGTACAGGTAATTTAGTGATCGCTTGTAATCCAAGGATAACTAACATTAAGCTAATAGAAATTGCCAATACTGGACGGCGAATAAAAATATCGGTAAATCGCATTGTTTTGCTCTCCGTTTAGTAATTGGAAGTCTCAGCTGGTACGTTAGCACCAATAATTGGTTTATCTATGACTTCAACATAAGTACCATTACTTACATTTTGTAATCCCCCTGTGAGGAAGTAACTACCAGCGGTTAAGTGTTTATTTGCTTTTAATAAAGCATCGGTACCTCGCCGTTTAAGGGTTTCTACGCTAATTTGTTTTGCTTTAAAAAGGCGTGAAAGATTAACTTCTTGCTGGCTAAACAGTTGTTTTTCTTGTTCTGTTAACGGCTCAAGAATATACGCACTTTGTCCATACATATTGTAAGTAATACCAATTTGAGGAACGACAATTTGGTTATGTAAGGTTGGTAATTCAACTTGTAAGCGGGTGAACATTCCTGATAGAAGTTTATTTTCTGGATTATCAAAAGTGGCTTCTAGTTCAATTAACCCTGTATTGCGATTAATTGCAGGTTCAATCGCACTAACAGTCGCAACAAAGGTTTCATCTGGATAAATATCTGTGGTTGCCAGTACTTTTTGTCCTAATGCAAGTTTTGGTAATTCATCTTGTGAAAGTGCAAAGGTAACTTTCATCGTACTGTGGTCTTCAATTCTGACCATTTCAGTACCTACATTGACATATTGCCCAACGTTAACCCGTACAATCCCAGCAATACCATCAAAAGGTGCATAGATTTGGCGACGAGCAATACTGGCTTTTAAGGCTTCGATATTGGCGACTAATGATTGATAGTTTGCGGTAGCGTTATTTAGTTCAACTTGAGAAACACTTTTAGTTTTATACAGTGCTTGATAGCGTTGATAAATATTTTTAACGCTAGGCAGTTTTGCTTCAGAGGCTTGTAATTGTGCTTTTTCGACACTGCTATCTAATTCAATTAACAGATCCCCTTTTTTGACTTGTTGTCCTGAAACGACATTAATTTTTTTTACCACTCCCGAGGCTTGAGAGCTAAGTACCGCACCTTGTTGTGGGCGAATTAAACCTGTACTACTTAAGGTTGGAGTCCAATCAGTTGGCTGAATTTGGATTGCTGTTACTTTATAAACAGTAGGTGGTAAGTGGGCAAGATATTGGTTGATTTTATCTTGTTTAAACCACTGTAAAAACAGCACTCCTCCAAATGCAAGTAAAAATATGATTAGCACGACTTTCATCATAATATTTGATGATCTAGACGTTTCTTGCATTGCTTTCATATAAAAATCTCCATATAAAATAATCAGTTATTGTTATTTTAAGGTAAAATAAGGTTAATTATCGTAAGGTTTTGAGATACTAAAATCTGAACGTATTCTATCCTCTTAAATTAATAAGTCAATAAAGTAACTTGCGTGATAATTTAAAAATTTATCAAATAAGAGAATGTTCTAGGATTAATTAGCTTATTTATCAATCGGATAGTAATTTTATCGTAAAAATTGACTAGATATTGTTGGTTTTATCGTTAAAGTATTCTTTTTCTCTTCTTTTTTCTGAATGAAGATTAGCTCAAATAGCGTTGCCAAATTTGTTGAATAAATTGACGTTCAGCGACAAATTGTTGATCTGGAATAATTGCTTTTTTGTCATCTAAATTTAAGTGATGAATTTGATTGCGTAGTGCAATGTAGCTGGTTTTTAATCTTTCTCCTATATCTTGAGGTAAGATCTGATACTTCACCATATCATCAAAAATTCTGACATTATCAGACCACTGAGTTAAAGCGGGTTGTTGTGGGGCATAAGCAAGGACTAAATATTGGGCGATAAATTCAATATCGGTGATTCCACCTTTGTCTGTTTTAAGGTTAAAATAGCCAGATTGTGTATGGGGAAGATGTTGATACATTTTTTCTCGCATTTGGCGGACGTCATCTTTAAGTTGAGTTTGAGCTTGAGGGGAGGATAAAACGTGCTGGCGAATGTGATTAAATTGTTGTTGCATTGAAGGATCACCAAAAATGGCTCTCGCTCGCACTAAAGCTTGTCGTTCCCAAGTCCATGCTTCATTATGTTGATAGTCATTAAAAGCTTTGACTGTACTCACGAGTAAACCTGCACTTCCTGAAGGGCGTAAACGCATATCAATTTCGTATAAAATACCAGAGCTTGTTTTGATATTAAAAATACTGATAATTTTTTGGGCAAGACGTAAATAGAACTGACTGCTATCAATACTGCGTTTACCACCGATAGTTTGCCCTTGAGGTGGTGCATTATGCAGGAATACGAGATCTAAATCGGAATGATATCCCAACTCAATACCACCTAATTTTCCATAGCCAATTACAAGAAAACCTTGTGGGTACAGGCTTGATTCTAAATGATCGGGCGTACCATAACGTTGAGTTAATTGTTGCCACGCTAAGGTTACAACAACCTCAATAATCGCTTCTGCAAGATAAGTGAGATGATCACTAACTTTCATTACTGGTAATGCCCCTAGAATATCTGCACTAGCAATCCTTAATTGGGTTGCTAATTTAAATTGCCGTAAGGTGTCGATATGATGTTCTTCATCATCTTGTGGTATTCGCATTAGATAGCGTTGTAATTCAGCTTTGTATTCGGTGAATGGTGGTGGATTGAGTAAGGTATAAGGGTTAAGTAATTCATCTAATAAAAGCGGATAACGTGCAATTTGTTCAGCAATAAAAGGGGAGGCGGAACAGAGTTTAAAGAGTAATGCTAGAGAGTTTGGATTTTCATAGAGTAGTTCTAAATAGGCAGTACGAGTTGCAATTTTTTCTAAAATATTAAAAATGCGTGGAAGTAAAATACTCGCATTAGGTTGGATAAGTAGCTGATCTATTGTGGTTGGTATCAGCCGTTCTAATACATCTTTTCCCCTTACTCCGATTGATTTTTTCAGCATAACTTGCCGAAATTGAATAAGCTCGGTTAATAATGTCTTTTGTTGCTCAGGATCGTTTAAATGAGGAATAGCTTGTAACAGTTTTTGCATATCGTCTAAATTAAAATCTACGCCAAAGAAATCTTGCCATTCAGACAGGCTAGGCTTAGTTTGTTCCTCTTTTTCACCGATCAGATGCTGAAAAATATGGTGGACTTGTTGTTGTAGCTGGTGTAGATATTGATAAAAATCTTGCCAATTTTTGATCGGTAGCTTGATTAGTTGCTCTTGGTTATTTTTATTAAGAATCTTAAAGGTTTGGCTTGCAATTACCAGTCGTGTTTGATCTAACGGATCGGTTGGTAGTAATTGCGTTTGTTTATCATCTATTGCTTGTAAGATATTTTCAATTCGTCTGAGAAAGAGATAAGCAAAATGGAGTTGTTGGCATTCTGCCTCAGTCAAAAGATTTAATGATGAGAGCTGTGGGAGTATGTTTAATAATGATTGTTGTTGTAAATTTCTTTCTCGCCCACCACGAATGAGTTGAAAAATCTGTACAATAAATTCAATTTCTCTAATTCCACCTGTACCGAGTTTTATATTATCAACAATCCCACGCCGCCGTACTTCAATCGTAATTTTTTGTTTCATTTCACGCAATGCTTGAATAGAACTAAAGTCTAGATAACGGCGATAGATAAAAGGGTGGAGTAATTGGCGAAGATAAGCTTGATGCGGATCATTGTCGTCTTGTCCTAGAATACGTGCTTTGATCATCGCATAACGTTCCCAATCTCGCCCTTGTTCTTGATAATAATCTTCCATTGCTGAAAAACTTAAAACTAAAGCCCCCGCTTCTCCAAAAGGACGGAGTCGCATATCGACTCGATAAACAAAACCATCAATGGTAGATTGAGTTAATGCCTTAATGAGTTGTTGGGCGAGACGAGTAAAAAATTGGGCGTTATCAATCGAACGCCTTGCACCTTGGGTTTGCCCGTGTTCAGGATAGGTAAAAATCAGATCAATATCTGAAGAAAAATTGAGTTCAAAGCCACCTAATTTTCCCATTCCTAATATTAAGAGTGTCTGTTTTTCACCTTTTGTATTGACTGGTGTGCCTAGTTCTGAACAGAGTCTAGGATAAAGCCAATCTCTCGCTTCGATCACTAAGGCTTCAGCCAGTTCTGATAAATGCCTAAAGACTTGTTCGACAGTCATTAAATTTAAACTTTGACAAAGGCTAAGTTTTGCCATTTCTTGATGACGAAAATGTCGTAGTATTGCATAGAAAGTTTGCTCTTGTTCAATACTCTTTAAATGGGAATGTAGCTGTTGACGATAAGGCGTGGACAATGGAATAGAATTCGCACTGGTTTTATCGTTACAAGCAAGCCAACATTCTGCAAAAAAAGCAGGAGATTTTTGCCAAAAATTAAGCACAAAATCTGACAAGTAGCTTGAAATTGTTATTGATTTTAATGGCTCGGGGTGTTGTGCAAGAGGTTGCTTGAGTAATTGCTGATAGGTTGCCTTTTCTGGAATTGAAAGAGAGTGAATTAATTCAGTTAATATTTCAATTTGGCGAGAGGATAGGTATAGATTTTTTAGGGAAATATCAGCAATATTCGTCATAGCAAGCCCCATCTGAGAAAAAATTATCAAATAACCTTATCATAAGGTGGTGATTTTGTGAATGCTATGGGTATGTATATATAAGAATACTAGAAAATGAAAAAAATTAGATATTAAGTGGTGGGCGATACCGGGTTCGAACCAGTGACCCCCTCCTTGTAAGGGAGGTGCTCTCCCAACTGAGCTAATCGCCCACTTAATTTATTTGAGAGATAATCTTCTAATCAGAAATTGGTGGGCGATACCGGGTTCGAACCAGTGACCCCCTCCTTGTAAGGGAGGTGCTCTCCCAACTGAGCTAATCGCCCAATTAATGATTAAGATTAACAGACGGTTACCTTAAGAATTGGTGGGCGATACCGGGTTCGAACCAGTGACCCCCTCCTTGTAAGGGAGGTGCTCTCCCAACTGAGCTAATCGCCCGTCTGTTGTGTGGTGGCATTATAATTATAATCTTCTAACGGTCAACTCTTTTTTACACCTTTTTGCTTGGTTGCGGCAAAAATAAACATTATTACGGATTTTTCACTGTAAATTAGAGAAAGTCATAGTAGAATAACCGTTTATCAAAATAATAATGGGCGTTAAATTTTATTGCTATCTTATTAGTTAAAGGCAACATAATGAACAAAATTGAAACTTTATTTCCAATCGATCCAACTATAAAAGTGCGTACTCGTTTTGCACCAAGTCCAACGGGATATTTACATGTAGGTGGTGCAAGAACAGCACTTTATTCGTGGCTTTATGCTAAACACCATCAAGGTGAGTTTGTTTTGCGAATTGAAGATACCGATTTAGAACGTTCAACGCAACAAGCTGTTGATGCGATTTTAGAGAGTATGGCGTGGTTAAAATTGGAACATAATCACGATGTGTACTATCAAACAAAACGTTTTGATCGTTATAACCAAGTGATAGATCAGATGTTAGGACAGGGATTAGCTTACCGCTGTTATTGTACGAAAGAACGTTTAGAAAATTTACGTCAGCAACAAGAAGAAAATAAAGAGAAACCACGTTACGATCGCCATTGTTTGGAAAATCACCAGCACGATCCAAGTCAACCGCATGTGGTGCGTTTTAAAAATCCAACAGAAGGTTCGGTGGTATTTCATGATGCTATTCGTGGCAAAATTGAAATTAGTAATAGTGAGTTAGATGATTTAATTATCCGCCGTACAGATGGTTCACCAACTTATAATTTTTGTGTGGTCATTGATGATTGGGATATGGCAATCACGCATGTTATTCGTGGAGAGGATCATATTAATAATACGCCACGTCAAATTAACATCTTAAAAGCATTAAATGCACCAGTCCCTGTGTATGCTCACGTTTCTATGATTCTAGGTGATGATGGTCAGAAATTATCAAAACGTCATGGTGCAGTAAATGTGATGCAGTATCGTGATGAAGGTTATTTGCCAGAAGCCTTATTAAATTATTTAGTTCGTTTGGGCTGGGGACATGGGGATCAAGAGATTTTTTCACTTGAAGAAATGATTCAATTGTTTGATCTCAGTTCTGTGAGTCGTTCGGCGAGTACGTTTAATACAGAAAAATTACTATGGTTAAATCACCATTATATTCGAGAATTGTCGGTTGATTATATCGCACAACAACTCCAATGGCATATGGAACAGCAACAGATTAATTACCATCAAGGTCCAAAATTAACTGAAATTGTTACTCTATTAAGAGAACGTTGTAAAACTTTAAAAGAAATGGCACAAGCAAGCAGATATTTCTATCAAGATTTTGATTCTTATGAAGAAAATGCTGCGAAAAAACACTTAAAAGAGGCAGCATTAGCACCGTTATCTACTGTATTAGCTAAATTAAGTGCATTATCTGAATGGCAAGCAGAAGCTATTCATCAAGCAATTGAGCAAACAGCGACTGAATTAGAGATTGGTATGGGTAAAATTGGTATGCCGTTGCGTGTTGCGGTAACGGGTGGTGGACAATCCCCATCATTAGATGTAACACTTGCTGCAATTGGACGTGAAAGAAGTTTAGCTCGAATTGAAAAAGCAATTCTTTATCTTAAACAACAAGCAGCATAAGTGTTCTAAAATTAAGCAGTTAAACTAAAAGCCTTGCTTTTTTTCAGTTTAATATTGACATCATAAGTGGCGATAATTAATATTACCGCCACTTAAAGCCAGTCTTTGGGGATATAGCTCAGTTGGGAGAGCGCTTGCATGGCATGCAAGAGGTCGTCGGTTCGATCCCGTCTATCTCCACCAAATTTTTTAATCTTATCAATTATTTAGTGTTGATAAGATTTTTTGTATTTAGTGCTGTGCCAATTTTGTGCCAGAAAGTTGAACATTGTTAACGTGACTATGTAAATGCTCAATAGATAGGTGTGCATATTTTCGTACAGTATCTGTTTTGCTCCATCCGCCAAGTTCTTGCAGTACATATAAAGGTGTTCCCAATGCTATTTCCTGTCTTTGATTCGTCCGAGTTTACCCAAGCAAGTTTTTTCGGCAAATCAATTTGCGACCACTTTAATTGAGTTATATTCGACATCCTTAACCCAGTTAAAATTGCAAATTGTACGATGGTTTTTAAATGCTCTGGCAGTTCCTGCATTAACCTCATTTCTTCGATTTCCGTCAGCCAGCGAATGCGTCTCTTAGGTTCAGGCAAGAGTTTTATTGCAGGGCATTTATCTAGCCAATCCCATTCGACCGCAGCTCTAAGTATCACTCTAATCTGTTGCAAAATCGCATTAATAGTTCTATTTTTAACCCCCTCTTTTCTTGAGAGAGATGATTTGACGTGACATAAATTCTCCTTATGTCCCATCTCTTGTTCGGGGCGATTTTGACTATTTTTTACAAAAAATTCAAGCTCTTTAGGATCAAACTTCCAATACTTACCAATTTTATAAGCAGGTATTTCTTTCTTACCAGCTCTTTCCCTCACTGTTGTTGGATGCATATTAAGGGTTTTGATAAAATGTTCCGCTTTTTTTCTGGGTAACTGTTCAATGCTTTGAACACCATAGTATGCAAACGCTTTTTGGATATCGGTATTTGTTAGTTCAATGAGCTTATAAAGATTTTCGATTTGCTCTGTTGTGGCTAATTCTGTTACTTGAACTTCAATCACATTTGGCTTTGGCGTAACATTAATTGGTTGGCTATTCTCGGTAATACGCTCTGCTTCATCTTGATCGTAAATACCTGTGAAACCAAATGCTAGCCTTGCACATTGGATCATTGCCTTGTGGCGTAGCATTCGTTTTGGGTGAGATTTCCAAGCTGGTGAGTTATCCCTAAAACATTCCGTCATATATTCTGTCACTTGAATAGCTCGTGAGCGGTCTTTGCGATAAATTTTACAAGTGCATTTTTCATCATCAAGATCAAACTCAATGCCATCAAACTGTGGATTTTCGTTTAAGATACGAGACCAGCCGTCCACGCCGACAATTGGCACAATGCCGTTGTTGCGATCTGGGAAAGCGTAAATCTCTTTCGTCCATGGGTTGAGTGAATACTGATTTGCTACAATCAGTAAGGCGGTCATTTGGCTATCGGTTACATTACCTTTAAAGGCGGTTTGTTTTAAGGTTTCAATAAGATTTGAGCCGTCGCTAATTTCAAAGCGATTAGCGAGTTTTTGGGTTAAGGTTTGAAGTGCTGTTGTCATTTTATTTTCCTTTGTTTGCGATTAAATCTGTTGTTGTTCTGCAATAATTCCTGTCACAGTCTGGACTTAAATCTAATTCGTAAGCACACCGCAACAAGCTGATAATCATTAAAATTCTGAACATAATTTCATCTTTTTGCTGAATTTAAGGTAAGAAAAACCGCCACACGGTTCTCGGGGAAGTGCGGTCGGTTTTTGTTAGAATTTTAAACGTCGATTTTTACGGCTTTTGGATCGAATTGGCATAGGTGCTTTAATACACGCCAGTTGGTCATTGGGTCAGCTTCAAATTTTTGAGTAATGCGGTTTAGTGTTTGGTTTGTGGCACGTAGTACACTGAGATAGTCATAAGCTTGTCCGTAGATTTGCCCTGCCATATCTGACCTTAACATTTTAAAGATTTTGTGAATATGTTGGGATATTCCCACGCCACGTTTGAAAGCAAACCACAGCCAAGCCATTTGTTGGAGTTCGTACTCGGTGAATTCAAAAGTATATTTTTTCTCTGGTTCGGGTAGGGCGAGTTGTTTTGGTTGTTGTAAGGCTTTGCGTTCGCACTCGATGAAGTATTTGCGAACTTGTCGCCCTTTTTCGTTGCGTTCGACCATTGCAAGTTCTTTGCCCATATCAAGGGTGATGTGATATTCCTTGCGAGGTCTGCCGTTAGTGCGTTGGGTGACGATGATGTAGTCTTCGTCTTGAACAAAGCCGTAGTCGGTTATGCGATCTTTGATCCAGTCGCCATATTGTCGTTTACTTCCTACAAATGCGTGTAGTTCACGAGCATTACAGAGTTGTACTGTTTGATTTGCAATTAAACCGTTGAAGACTGGAATTAAATTTGAATTTGTCTTACCGCTCTTTGAGGATTACGGCGTCCTTTCGGACTTCCACCTAGCTCATCATTGGGCTTTTTGATAAATTTGTCAAAAAGGTTGATTTAGGCTTTTCGTAAAATTTTACGAAAACTTGATTTGCTGGGTTTCGGCTATAAAAAAGCCACCATTTAGGCAGCCACTTATTTACCGCCTCAAAGATATTCAGGAGACCAATCCCGACTTTCGTTTGAAAGTAAAGGTATCCTAATCCGTGTTAGCGGTTTTTGTCAAATAAAAAAGCCTGTTGTGTGAACAGCTTTGAATTTTATGCATCTTCTTTTTTATTTTTTATAGGACATAATTTTTCAAGTACTGTTTCAAATGGAGAGTTTTTTACATTTTTATCAAATAAACGAACAGGATCGTCCCCCATATTTTTAATAGATAATTCCAATAAGAGTTTTTTCAAATCTCTATCTTCTGTTTCGTCAACTTTGCGTTGATACCCTTCAAATGCAGTAGCAACTGCAGCTTTATATGCATATTCTTCCTGCACTCTAACTAAGTGATTGTTGCGTTGGGCATTCGTCCAAACTAACCAGATAAGAGGTAAAGACAATGGTAGGCGAGATAGAAACCTTATGTAGTCAAAAGTATTAGAAAATTCGAAATATAAAAGAGCGCTAATACCAGAAAATAAAAGGATTAGGCCTAGGTTTCTCCAAAAGGCAGACCAATAGATTGGTTTATATAGCTCTTTTTTTCTATCTAGGAAAGCTTTCGCCATACTCGCCATATTGGCTAGCCCTAAAATATCTTTTATTTTTTCTTTTTCAGTCTCTAATTCTTCCCGTAACTCTTCTAATTCATTTGAGTTATTAGTTTTTATCTCTCTTATTTCACTTTTTAATTTTTCAATTTCTTGCTCTTTTTTTGTTATGGATAATATGAGTTCATCATATTTTGTTTTTTGTTCTGTGTAATTATTTTTTGCTGTTTTATATTCAGCCTCCATTGTAGTAATGGAGTTGCCTAAAGTTGTTGCATTTTTATGTATGGTTTCAATGGCACTAGAATTTGTTTGAGCCTGACCTAGAGCAGTTTGAAGAGATGTT
Source organism: Mergibacter septicus (assembly GCF_003265225.1). Taxonomy (NCBI): domain Bacteria; kingdom Pseudomonadati; phylum Pseudomonadota; class Gammaproteobacteria; order Pasteurellales; family Pasteurellaceae; genus Mergibacter; species Mergibacter septicus. The sequence continues at coordinate 170,233 of NZ_CP022013.1, forward strand.
AATTTATTAGAAAACTCAGTATTTTTTTTATTAAATGCTTCATCATATTCTTCGATTTTTTCGTTAAATGAATCAGTTAGATTTTGTTCTAACTTTTTAAATAATGGGGTTTTTGATACGAATGAGTGATATAAGGTTTCACATGAAGAATATAAGTCCACAAAATCACCGAAACACTTTTCTAAATTGATATTACCATCATTAGAATCAATTTTATTTTTTATTCTCTTTAGTAGGGGAGCTATTTTTTTATTTTCATAGGTTCTACATAGTAATGACTCAAAGTCGGATAAATGCTCTAGTTGAGATATTGTGTGATTAAGTAGTATGGATAAATATTCATCAGTTTTGATTTCATCTACAATTACTTTTAGGTCCTTTGCAAGTTCAACAGCACTCATTACTTTCACCTCTAATTAAAATTAGAGCGATATTTTATCAATTTACTTTCTGAAGTTCTCCTGTTTTTTTATCCATATTACAATAGCTCCAGCTCTCCATTTGGCACTAAGACAGTTATCCTCCTTGATTACAGGAATTGGGAAATCAGGTGCTGAGGCTATTTTTGTGATAAAATCAGAGAGTGGTATTTGCATAAATTTGCTTATATCGTGTCCATTCCAAAGCTCATTAGATTCTTCATTAATATAAGCAAATCGAATATTTTGGTTCTGCACAATGATTGATCAAATTTCTTCGATTTTAGTTAGTTTGTTGATTATTAGTTTTTCCATTTACGTTACCCTTATAAAAAAGCCCACCTATTACAGTGGGCAACCTTAGGAGTATGTCTGCACGGGGTTTAACGCCTTCCGTGTGGGCGTAATGAGTTTCTCCTATTTCTCATTCAGAATCGCACTCAAAGCTGATAAAAAAGGTTATAGACTGAAAAAAACATTTGCTAAGAATGCAGTTTTGAATGATGACTGTGATTATTTATGCTTGCCACAGTCAGCAAGTTAACTTCAGTTACTCACTTGTGTCTCAATGTACACGACCAGTTTTCGCCTAAACATACTGCTAGTTCACGTCTGATCCCATTATTTTGGGCGTGATCTGTTGTAGCGACGGGTCTATATGGTCTTCCGTACTTTTACTAACTACTCACCATTGGTAGCAGTATGTTTTATTCAAATTGTTAAAGAGCGTTGAGATGTGTATCTCGTTTTGATGGATATAATTTAGTAAATACTAAATATTTAGTAAATGGCTTGTTTAGTTTTATTTAGTAAAAATCTTTATTTATTTAGTAAATAACTGTTTTTTAAAAGGTATTTAATTTTAGGGGAGGTGTTTAATTGATTATTTTTTATTCATTCAAGGGTGGCAATGCGTTATATTTCTGAAAGTTAATAGGAGATGAATAGATAAAGCAGATATAGCTATTACAGTTAACAAAATAGCTGTATTCAAGATAATGTTTTAGGTTATTTGTTGTGGTTTCAATAAGTTAGTGTTAGAAATTCAGTTTTTATTAGATGAGAATTCAAGATAATTAGTGTTGTTTGATGCCATTTTCGTGGTTTCATGAAAATGATTAGGGGATTTTAGGTAAAAGAAAACCACCTCTATGGGTGGTTTAATTGATATAACAATATGATTGTGGTGGCGTCCCTGATGGCAATATTTCTGATATTTTTAATGGCTCGTCATATAGATGAAACGAATCAATCTCAAATGCGTGAGCCAAGGTTCTTGACGAAAAATACTCATCAAAAAATTTTTTACTAATTCCCGAAAAATCTTTTGTTTTTTCCCACAATGATTCAGGTTCATGTGTGTAAGTTGCTTTTACTTTAAATTCCCCGATTACCTTTCCGACTGGCATTGTGGAATAAACTACAACTGTAGTTATACCTTTCTTCTTCGGTAAAGACTTTCTAAACTCAAATTTTTTTTCACCAGAGATTATTTTCTCCACAAACTCAGGTTTAATTGACAATAAAACTTTCATTAGCTTGAGATAACCTTAATATAGATTGAAATACATTATCAGAGATTGGCTCTAACACTATTCTAGTGTGATCTCCGATTAAGTTATTGTCAAGGAGTTCGCGTCTATTTATTCTTTTTGGCAAAGCCATATTATAAGTAAATCGAATAACGTAAGGGTATCGTCTTTCTCGATAAAATGAGGATAATTCTGATGAGGTGAAAACACTAAATTTGGTGCAATATTGCAAATATTCATCTTCGGATAGGAACTCAGAGGTATGTTTTACCTCTTCAACGAGACATATAGAAGATACGACCGCTCGGTGGTATGCTGGTCCATTACCGTCTCCAGTTCGATATATAACAAGAATATCCCCTCTTCTTAATATATTGGCATTGTAAGCCGCGGAGATATAGATTTTATGAATGCTATTGGAATGAGACACATCTTGAACTATGTCCGGTGATTCATTAAATAATCTAGATTCAGGAAATAGCCTTGTGTGATATGAAGGATGGATCGCCAACAAGAATTTATTTGTTGTAGAAGGAATATAAGGGTAATCAAGTAGGATATCTCCAACCGTAAGACGCATATTTCTTGCATAAACATATTCTACACCATTAGATGTTTGCTTTTGACCTGCTTCAGAAAACCTATATTTCGTAAATAAATTAATCAGGTAAGTATGTTTTTTAAAGACGGTTAAATAAACTAGTTCTACACGATTTGCAATGGCTATATCAAGAATCTTTTTGATAAAACGCTGACCTCTTAATGTGCCTTTAGGGTTAAATTTAAATGTCCCCACTTTTAAAATATGTTTGTTATAGATTGGCGGAACAATATCTGTTACTTCATTCTCAAATTTGAGATATAAAAAACCATCTATACCATCTTGCCCGTATAGAACATAAGCATAATCATTATTCTTTCGGTGAAACCAAGCAGAAAACTCTTCGTAATCTGATTTTAGACTGTCAAAGAAAAGGTCATCTAAATTAATATTTTCAAATTTAGTATAAATCAAATTTTCCATAAGGACTCCTGTTTTAGAACAATAATATCTACATCGTCGCCTATATTTAAAGGATTTTTTTAGTTAAATGTTTCTATTAATTGTGTAGCAGTTTCTTTTCCTTTAGGGAGATATAAGGTTTTTTTTAGTATATATTTAGGAAATTTGGTTTTTAAATAGCAATTTCGGAACCATTGTCTAAATTCTGACAAACTATTTTCTGGATATGCGTTGATTTGTTGAGGGTTCGATTTAAATTGAGAGAAGTCTTCTGGATAATAATGCGAACAAAACACAGACTTACCAAATTTACTTTCAAGATTATTATCTTTCCAATATTTAGACCAAGCAATTCCGACACTTATGTCAGGAACGGTATGTTGATTTATTAATAACCCAGCATTAATTAGATCAACAATCATACCCGCTATTTCATTGAATATAATAAAGTAGCCTTCTGGAACACTTCCCATATTTTTTAGAATGGATACTCTATTATGATAATGTTTCCAAGGATCATCAGGAATATATCCTGTAGTTTTGTAGATGTATTCTTTCAGTCCAAATTTGGCGAGTTCTCTAAAAGATTGTAGAGCAATTGTATTATCAATACGCTTAGATTCAAAAGCATAAAATTCAATAATGGCCATACAAACAACATCTGGATAGGCATAATGTATACTTCCATTTTTTATTACTTGTATAAACAGCTTGGTCTCATTAAATCCTTGAGCAGAAAGATAATTAGAAAGAAAAATAGTCCGTTCTGTAGAATACACCCCTTTTTGGGCAGACTCTTCCCACTCAGTAGATAATGCTTGAAGTGTAATTCTAGAGATACCACAGGCATTTGCTAAGCCTGTTTGGGTGAGATATGGTACGCCATTTCCTAGTACTCCCATACCGATGCCATTTACTTCAATTTCTTTTTCAATTGATATATCTAATACCCCTTGACTAGGTGCTATCAAATAGTTTTTATTCATAATTAACTCCTTGATTAATAAGGGTAAATAGGGTGCTACATGTCTGTTCTACAATGTGGGATTATTATCCCCTACAACCACTACCTACTCTTAATCCCTAAAGCAAAACTGAGTACCAAAACACTTTCCCTAAAACTGAGATTTCTTGTAAATTGGTGATTTCATCGTCGTATTCTTCGCTGTTGTAACTTCTTATTCTTACTTGATTGTTTGGGAGATTATAAAGTAGTTTTATTCTTAATAATCCGCCGTGATTAATTGCATATATCTTCCCATCACGGATAACTTTATTTCCTAAATCTATCCCTACGGTTGTTCCATCTGGAATAACGGGTTCCATAGAGTTACCATCAGCAACCACACAAACCGCATTTTCATATTGAACACCTTGACGTTTTAGTGTTGCTTTAGAAAAACGTAATTTAAAGTTATTGTAATCATTAATATCATCAGCAAAACCATTTCCTGCAGCAAATCGAATATCACGATAAAAAGGTACGGCAAATTCATCATCACTTATCGGAGTATTGCGATCCCACAAATCAAATGACCCAATCTCTTTTATATTAGAATCTAATTTTGACTCTTCATTATGAGATGAATCTAAATAAAACTTTGGCATGCCATTTTCTGACTCTAGTCGTCTAGCTGCTTTTTCACCAAATGATGGTGTTTTCCCGCTGATTAGCTGAGATACGTAACTTCTATCTTTTTCAGGCACAACTTTATCTGAAAACCAACGTTTCAAATTTTCTCTTCTAATTTTTGTAAGCGTTTCTCTGTCTAGACTCATAAAAACTCCTTAAATTTTATCAATGATATTTAGTAATGGCTAAACTGGCAAAAACTAAATATATTTACTTTTGTTTTTAGTCAATACTAAACTATGTTTAGTTTTTAATTGGAGGCGTAATGAATCTAAAAAAATATTTATCCAATCGTCCCCGTGGGTTTAAGTCTGAATTTGCTAAAAAGTTAGGTATTTCAAAGTCTTTTTTACGACAAGTAGAAACTGGTTATTCAAAAGCACCAATTTATTTGGCTAAGAAAATTGAAAAACTAACCAACAAGGAAATAAAAAAATCAGACATTCGCCCTGATGTATGGGGTTAATTTATCAGTATTTTATGTAAGAAAAACCATAAAAAACCAAAGGAAATTATGATTATGAAAAAAATCATTATTGGAATGATAGAGAAATGTCAAGGCGGTAAGTCAGCTGTTGCGGGCTTTCTTGGAATGACAGAGCAAGCATTAAACAACCGCTTATATCAAACAAAAGGACAACGTTTTACTTGTGAAGAGTTGATCGCTATTGAGGTTGAATACGGTGTGAGTGATTGGTCCGACGAAATTAATCGCCGTTTAGGGAAAGTAAGTTTTAGTGTACCTAAATCAACAGATACTGATCTTGTTGAACTTTCACAGTTACAACTACAAGAACTTGCTGAACGTGGAATTTTGTTTGCCAAACTGAATGAATTTTTAAGTGATGGCGTGCTAACTGAGGAAGAACAAGACGTGCTGCATAAGTTATTACACAAATCTCAGCAAACAACAGCAAAAGCGATTGAAGTCGCTATTGCGATTCATAAGCAATAAAAAACCACCGTTACAGCGATGGTTAATTAATATCGGAATAAAGTATGGATAAATTATCAATTATTTCAGGACAAAATGCAGGCATAAAAATCGACAGTGGTGAGATTGCAGAATTGCGCGGGAAACGACACGGCAATGTATTAAAGCTCGTGTGTGATTTGATTAAAGATGAAGTGTTGATGAAAGCAAATTGGAATAGTGAATTTACACAAGATAAGGTGGTGGGCTATGAGTTTTAATGCAGTTGCAAAAGCGGTTGATATTCCGTTATCAGGTAATCTCAAACTTGTATTTATTTTAATGGCAAACTACGCCGATGAAAAAGATTGCTGTTATCCAAGTCAGCAAACTTTGGCAAGACAAGCTGGATTATCAGTAAAAACGATTCAGCATGTTATCGAAAAATTAGAAGAACTTGGTTTTGTTAAAACCTTGAGAAGAGGCACGGGGAATATGCTTATTACGAAAAAGTGAACCAGTTATTTAATCGGAAATTCTCATTTAAAACACCGTGTCCGCATTGCATAGCGGAAAAAATCTCAAAATTGGAAAGTGATATTCAAGCTGTAAAATCCATTGAAACTGAGCATTTAAAAAAGTTTCAAATGTTCCTGTGCGTTTTTCTCATTGTGCTTTAAGTAACTATGAACCAGTAAACGGTATGCAGACAAATGGCTTGATCGTTTTGCAAAAGGGAGCGGGCTTGTATTTTGTGGTAAACCGGGTACGGGGAAAAATCATTTAGCTTGTGCGATTGCTAATAGCATCATTGAAAATCATCAGGCGAAAGTTTTTATTTCAACGGCTTTGCAGATTGCTCGAGATATAAAAAACTCTTGGAGTAAAGACAGCCAGATTAGCGAAGAAAAAGTAATTAAATTCTATACGGATAAAGATTTGCTGATTATTGATGAAATTGGCGTTCAGTTTGGCAGTGAAGCAGAGAAAATCATTCTTTTTGAAATCATCAATACATGTTATGAGCAGATGAAACCCACTATTTTAATCAGTAATTTATCTGAACAAGAGCTAGGGGATTATATTGGTGAACGAGTATTAGATCGGATGATGGAAGGGCAAGGTGCAATTATTGCATTTGATTGGGAGAGTTACAGAAAATGACCGTGCAACAATTTGATAGAGATATTTGGAAGTGCGATGGGTATAGAAACTAAACAACGCTTTTTCTTGCGTAACGCACGCATACAAGCAAAATGCGATTAGGGTAATACATTCCCTTGTCTTAGATGAAAAAAGCCCCGTAGTGGTCGAAATAAAGCCTTTAACGCATACGTTAGCACAGAATGCCAAATTACACGCAATATTAAGTGATATTGCAAGACAATGCGAATTTCAGGGGAAAAAAGCGAGATATTGAAAAGTGGAAAATGATTATGGTATCCGCTCATAAAATCGCAACGGGTGGACAAGCAGAAATGGCAATCGGGCTAGAGGGTGAAGTGATTAACTTGCGTGAAAGCACGGCACAAATGGGTGTAAAGCGGTTAGCTAGTTTAATTGATTATATTGAAGTGTGGGCGGTTAATCAGGGCGTGAGGTTTTCCGACCGTACGGGATTTTATGGATATTAAAAAACCGCACTTCGGTGCGGTTGGTTTTGGGAGATTTTTAGCGGTCGATTTTTACGGCTTTTGGATCGAATTGGCGTAGGTGCTTCAATACACGCCAGTTTGTCATTGGGTCGGCTTCAAATTCTTGAATAATGCGGTTTAATATTTGGTTTGTGGCACGCAGTACACTGAGATAGTCATAAGCTTGTCCGTAGATTTGCCCAGCCATATCTGACCTTAACATTTTAAAGATTTTGTGAATATGTTGGGATATTCCGGCGCCACATTTAAAAGCAAACCATAACCAAGCCATTTGTTGGAGTTCGTACTCGGTGAATTCAAAAGTATATTTTTTCTCTGGTTCGGGTAGGGTGAGTTGTTGGGGTTGTGAGCTAATACCGTTAATGATGAGCGTAAAGATAAATAAAGGCAAGGACTGCAACGCTACAGGCTATGGTTAATCGTTGGTAAGTTGGATCAAAAATATAATTTCTTATTAGCCAAGCTGCTGTGAAAGGTAATAAACATTGAATGGAGGTGAGTGTGAGAAAGATCAATTCTTCTTTTTCGTATTTTTTGTTGGTGGCGTATGTGGTGTTTTTTCTTTCACTTTAAAGAAATGCCTACGCTTGACAAAGGAGAATGTCAAGCACAGGGGGAATTAAAGTGCAAAGGCAACGTTATTTGCGATTTGTACTTTCTCAAGGCTTTGTTGAAAGCGTGGGTTGTTGTTGAGTTCCCATAAATCCACGTTGTTTTGCAAGTTGAGCCAGAACTCAGGTGTTGTGCCAAAGGCTTTAGAGAGTTTTACCGCCATTTCAAGGGTAACACGAGAGCTATTATTGACAAGGCTACTTGCGGTATTGCGATGAACATTAAGAATTATCGCTAAATCACCAATTTTAAGGTTTAACGGCTCAAGAAATTCAGCTTGTAAGATTTCTCCTACTGGGGTGGGTTTGCGTTGCATAGCTAACATAATGAACTCCTATACATCATAACGATGGGGATCTAAATATAAATCGGCAATCTCGCCGTTTTCAAATTTGAAAATCAGGCGGTATTGCTTATTAACACGAATTGAATAGCGTTTGTTGTCTTTGGGCTCAAGCAAATCAAGTCGATTTGCAGGTGGCACACGTAAATCGTTGAGATTTTCAGCCACATTGATCATATCCAGTTTGCGTGCCAGCACATTAGTTAAATTTGAGGGAATTTTACTGTGTGCCTCACCATATTGGAAAAAACGATACAGGTAATTATCACGAAAATGTGCTTGTGTAAGGTTAAACATTGTCTGTTCTTATGTATCAATATGGAGCTATTTTATTGTAAATATCTGCACAGTGCAAGTGTGTAATTGAGGGGTAATGAAAAAAAAGTTTAAGAGAAAATGTAAGATTTGTGGTGAACGTTTTGAAACCTACGACAGTTTTCGCCAATGGTGTAGCCCTGAATGTGGGGTAACACTAGCAAAGCAGAAGCAAGCAAAACAGCGTGAAAAAGCTGAACGTGAAAAAGTGCGATCGGAAAAAGCGAGAATTCGAGCGGTGAAAGAGGGGTTGAAAACACATAATCAGTTTATCAAAGAGGCACAAAGTGCGGTGAATAAATATATTCGTGTACGAGATGAGAATAAAGAATGTATTTCTTGTGGCACGCCATTGATTAGTGAGAAGTTGGGTGGTGGTTTTGACGCAGGGCATTTTCGTAGTCGAGGTTCAGCCCCGCATTTGCGGTTTTATACGTTAAATATTCACGGTCAATGCAAACGCTGTAATCGGTGGTTAAGCGGAAACTATCACGAATATCGCATTGGATTAATTGAACGCTTGGGGATTGAAAAGGTGCAAACTATCGAAAGCGACCAACGCCCACGGCATTATAGCGATGATGATTTAAGGCGGATTAAAAGAATTTTTGAGCGCAAAACGAAGTGGTTAGAAAAGCGAGGTAAGTAATGGAAGTAGTTTTCAATGATATTAAAAAAATCTGCATACAATGGGGTTATTGGGCCACCACACCACGATTAGGTACAGAATATCCTTGCCTTTCGGTAAGCATACCTGTACCACCTGATGAGAGTAAAAGACGGGTTGATCCAATCAGTGAGCTACTCGCTGAAGAAATTGAGCGTTGCGTGCTAGTGATGCGTAAAATTACACCTGAGCTTTATGAGTTATTTATGGCAACCTATGCTTATCGATTGCCAGTTTATACCGAATATGATCGTAATCGTGTACCAGTCAGAATCGGAATATTGGAAAGGTTTGGGATAAGCAAGGCTCAATATTTTAATCAAATTAAGATTGCTGAAATGTCATTAAAATTAATGTTAAGCCAGAATAAATGCCTCTTTTTAGCTTAGTATTAAAATTAGTTACAAAAGGTATTGAAACATTCTATTTTAGTAACTATGATTAGTACCATAAAATAAGGGAAAGACATATATAATGGGCAAATCAGAAAAATTATTAGAAAAACTCGCAAATGCAAAAACAACCTTTGTATGGGGTGATTTGCTTACTTTACTGGCTCGTTTAGGCTATGAGAAAAAAGAGATGGCTGGTTCCCGAGTGCGTTTTTATAATGTGGAAAAAGATCATTTAATTTTATTACATAAACCGCATCCTGAAAATTATATTAATTAAAGGTGGTGCATTAAAATCAGTTAAAGATGGTTTGAAAGGAGTTGGCTTATTATGACATTTCTAAAATATAAAGGGTATGTTGGCACAATAGAGGCAGATTTAGAAAATAATGTTCTTTTTGGTAAATTGGCGTATTTACGTGATCTGATTACCTATGAGGCGGAAACATTGCCTGAGTTAGAAAAAGAGTTTAGGACCTCAGTAGATATGTATTTACAAGATTGTGAGGAGTTGGGTCGCACACCTGATAAACCGTTTAAAGGTGTATTTAATGTACGTATCAGTGAAGAGCTTCATCGTAATGCAGTGCTCGCAGTGGGTGAATTAAGTTTAAATGCTTTCGTGAGTGAGGCTATTAAGGAAAAAGTCGAACGTTCTCAATTAATTCATAAAACTACTTGATTTGTCTAGACTAAAATACTACCATACTATTTATAGTGCGGTTTTGCATGTTTAAAACGCACGAATGAATTTTTTATAGCCCTGACTGGAAACGGTCGGGGCTTTTTTGTTGCCTCAAAAAGAGGATGCGGAGTATAAAAGTTATGAAGGATATGGGAACGCAAAGTTATATTTGGTCTAGCTTCGGGGGATTTATTGCGTGGCTGGGTGATCAGCAAAATCTAATGATATTAAGCCTTTCAATCGGTATCGTTACTGCACTTACTAATTTATATCAACGTTACTGGGAAGGACGAATAAAAAAACGTGATGAAGAGAGAAAAGAGGAAATTCATCAGCTTACTGTAGCAAGGTTAAAAAAAGGATTGGATATTAAATGAAGCATTTTAAGAAAGTTGCAAACATCTTACATTACAAGGGCATTTTATCTGTCCAAAACTAAGAAAAAGGCAGGAAAAGAATTATTGTTAGCTAATATTTTTGCAATCCCAAACGTACCTGTTGGTGGTAAGGTTAAACAGTGAATTTAATAGATAAGATAGATGGCCGCACAAAAGTGCGGTCATTTTTTAGTGGATTATGATAATTGTATTGTGCACAATTTTGTGACAGAACGTATTTTCTATATTTATTTAATTTCAATCACCAAATCTTCAACTGGGCGTCTAACTTTTTTCATATTAGCAATCCAATCTTTTTTTTCATCGGCATAACCGATATACATTAATGAAACACTTTTTAAGCCTTTTTGTGGCAGTTCAAGAACACGATCAACCAAATCATGGTCAAAACCTTCCACTGGGGTGGTATCAATTTTTAATTCTGCAGCTTGTGCTAAAGCAAGTCCAAGTGCTATGTATGTTTGATGTGCGGCATGAGCGAAATTACTTTCAGGCGATTGAACGAGTACACTTTTTTTCAATTTATCGGTGTAACTATTAAACCTTCCTCTTGGCAAGTCTCTTTCATCTGTGATGTAATTAAACATATCATCAATACGCTTTTCTGTATAATTATCCCACGCAGCAAAAATCATCACGTGAGAACAATCACGCATACAATCAGGATTCAGTGCTGATTCACTTAATTTATCTTTAATCGATTGATTTTCTACTAGGATAATTTTGAAAGGCTGTAAGCCAGATGAGGTTGGAGCAAGTCTCGCAGCCTCAATAATTTTATTGATATGTTCTTGAGAGACTTTTTTCCCTGCTTGATACGCTTTTACTGCATGGCGCCATTGTAAGTTTTTGATTAAATTTGACATATACTTTCCTTTTTTTATTTCTATTATTGAGCTAATTCAAGAATTTGTCTTGATACGGATAAATCATTCTTTTTATGTTCTCCTAAAGCAACCATATTATGTGCTTTTAGTTGATAAATAACATTATCAATATCCATCTCTCCTATATTTAAATTGCTAAAACGAATAGGAAGATCTAATTGAACGAAAAATTCCTCAGTTTTATTAATTGCTTGCATAATACGTTCATCTTCATTTCCATTAGAAATATGCCAAACATTTTTTGCATATTGGAGAAGCTTTTCTCTTTTATCTGCTTTTAGCACTTTCATTAAAGCAGGTAATATAATGGTAAGTGTTCTAGCATGATCGATTTTGTACAAAGAGGTTAATTCATGCCCAATTGCATGAGTGGACCAGTCTTGAGGGACACCAGTACCGATTAATCCATTTAATGCCATTGTTGCCGACCACATAATATTTTTACGTATTTCCATATTATCTGGTTGTGTTCTCACCGCTAATCCTTCTTCTATTAGAATTTTCAGCAAACTTTCAGCATAATGATCTTGTACTTTTGCATTTACTGGGTAGGTTAAATATTGTTCTATTACGTGAACAAATGCATCAGCGATACCATTCATTACCTGTTTCATTGGTAACGTTAAGGTTTTAGTTGGATCTAGTATAGAAAATATTGGATATGCTTTAGGATTACTAAATGAGAGTTTGGCTTTTTTCTCACTATTGTTAATAACACCACCTGCATTCATTTCTGAACCCGTTGCAGGAATGGTCAGAACGGTACCGATTGGAATGGCAGAATGGATCTCTTTTGTTCTATTTAAAAGTGCTTCCCAAGCTTTTGAATGATTGGCATTATCATCTAGCGTTGAAGTTAAAGCAATAAATTTTGTACCATCTAAAACAGAACCACCACCAACGGCAAGTAAGAAATTGATCTTTTCTTTATGTACGATCTCAACGGCTTTCATTAGAGTATCGAATTCAGGGTTTGGCTCAATGCCTCCAAACTCTAAAATATATCTTGATCCATTTTGTTTTAATGCGGTTTTAACTTCATCTAAGGTTCCAGTACGTTTTGCTGAACCACCACCAAAAGTGATTAAGACTCGGGCATCTTTAGGGACTAATTCTGATAATTTTTTGATTTGTCCTTCACCAAAAATGATTTTAACTGGATTGTAATATTCAAAATTATTCATATGGTTACCTACTATAAATTAAACACTGCGAGGCTAACGAGAGCTTTAAGTATATCAAAAATAGACCGTTCGTCTAGTTTTTTTTATTGCGTGATAAGAGGATGAATTGTTTCATGCCAGATATCTTCAAGGGGATGATTAGAATTACTTAATTTCGCTATGATACCTGCACCAAGCCAAGCATAATACCAATGACACGCCATCTTATAGGCATCAATATTGGTCGATATATCTCCAGATTCTTGTGCTTCTTTTATTCTATTAGTGATCCATTGAATAATTTCTTGATAACCAAGGTAAAGGGCGGTTCTCATTGTTTCTGATAGATCAGAGATTTCAGCACTGAGTTTAACAACTAAGCATCTGTTTGTATTGTTTTCAATGGTTTGATTATTTTTCCAAGAGGTAAAATAGTGAATAATTTTCTCTTTGGCACTGAGATCTTGTACTTCTATTTTTGATAGATTTTCTTTATACTTTTTAAAATAATATTCAATGAGCGACTTCCCAAATTCTTCCTTTGATGAAAAATAATGATAAAAAGATCCTTTAGGAATATTGGCTTCTTTTAATAATTGGGTTAGTCCAGTACAAGTAAAACCATTTTTTGAGATTAACTGATAACCAACAGATAAAATATGTATTTTGGTATCAGCAGATTTTTTATGTTTCATCGAAATACTCCAATATAAAATTTTATTTTATAGCATAGATGAATTTATTTGAAAAATAAAGAATTTACTATAGATACGTTTATTTATTGAAAAGTAAGAATAAGATAAGAAAAGATAAATTTAATTTTTTCAGTTAAGTATAATATTAATAAATTACTCACCTAATATTTGTAAAATTTTATAGGAAATAATTACAATAAAATCATTTAATAATATCAGTGTGATTAGAATATAAGGGTATTTCTATATGCTATCTTTGGTACTTTCGTTGAAGCGTGATGAAGAAAGAAGAGAGAAATTTTTTCAGCAGCCTGATGCTAAATCATTTCACGTCTTTTATGCGATAGATGCAAAAACAGAAAAAGGAAAGGAATGTATTCTTAACTATTTTGATTTTGAACAGGCGAAACAATTATATTATCGTGAGATTACATTAGGTGAAGCAGCGTGTACGCTTTCCCATTTATTGATGTATCGTTATTTTTTAGAATATTCACAGGAAGATTATTTAATTGTCTGTGAAGATGATGCCGTATTTAGTCCTGATTACCCCATTTTACACCAAATTATTCAACAACAATCTGAGTTTGATATTATTTTATTTGGTGAATCTAAAACAAATTGTTATCAAAAAGCTTGGGATTATCCATTTATTCAGCCAATACAACAAATTGATCGGTATAAATTAGGGCAATTACATTTTGATTATACAGCAGGTACAGTTGGGTATGTAGTAAGTCGTCGATTTATTGAAAATATCTTAAAACAAAATTTTGTTTATTGGCTGGCTGATGATTTTCAAATTATGATTGATAAAATTACAACGGAGAAGGAGAAATTTAACTTGGGCTATTTATATCCTAAGTTGGTGCTTGAAGATCCTGAAAATAGATCTAATTTAGAGCAAGAGCGATTATTAGCTCAGAAAAAGAATGAAAATTGTATTAGTGAGTTTTATCGTTATCGTAGTGAAAAATTTCTTAAAAAAATTAGCATTATTATTCCTATTTATAAGGCAGAAGATTTTATTGAGTTTACGCTTGAAAGTTGTATTCATCAAACATATAAAAATATAGAAGTCATTTTAGTTGATGATGGTTGTATAGATAATTCACTAAAATTAATTCAGCCTTATCTTACAGATCCTCGTATCAAGTTAATTCATCATCAATATAATCAAGGAACATTTCTAGCAAGAAAAACAGGTATTTTAGCCGCTACTGGTGATAATATTTTATTTTTAGATGCAGATGATATTTTGTTATTAAATGCTTGCGAAGAGTTAATTAAATTTGCTGATAATGATCTCGTTTTATTTAGAATATATTATGAAAGGTATAGGCGACATAATCCAATGAGATATAGCTATAACCTTAATGATTCTATTACAAAATTTTTTATGAATAATCGCTTACATATTGATTATTCATCAGCAGGAAAGTTATATAAACGAGAACTGCTACAAAAAACGATTTTGGAACTAGATTTTATTCAGACAAAATTTACTCTCGCAGAAGATGCTGTCTTATTTTTAGCGGCTATTCAAAAAATTAATAGCATATATTTTCATCAAAAAACTTTATATTTTTATCGGTTTAATCTTAATTCTGAAACAGTAAAAGATAATTTAGACGATAAATTGAAACAATATAGCTTAGCATTAAGCTATATTTTATTGATAAAGAATAAACAAGATAATCCTCAATTAAAAAAAGTATGTGATTTATTTTATTTACATATGGTAAAAGATTCTTATCGAATGAAATTAGGTGTAGAGCGTTATAGACATCGGTTAAATAGATTTTTTATGCGATTATTAAAAAATATAAATTTACCTTACTTAAGCCTAAAGTAAACTATCTTTAATAGCTGATTTTTTATGTTAAAAAACACGCTTAATCATATTATTTAAGCGTGTTTAATCTGTTAATTGAATTGAAGATCTTGGTTCTATTTTTGATATTTTAATTCTCCACCAACCCAACAAGCGGTCACTTCAAACTGATGATTAAATGCAGTGAGATTTGCGACTTTTCCTGCACTAATACTGCCCATTTGCGCATCGACTTTTATTGCTTTAGCAGGGTAGAGATTAGCCATACGTAAGGCTTCATCAAGTGGAATGTTTGCTTCATTGACACAATTTTTGATAGATTCAATCATTGTTACTGACGAACCACCAAGGGTGCCGTTAGCATCATAGCATTTGCCATTTTCTACATAGACTGTTTTGCCGACAAATTGGAAGTGATCAATTTCAGCACCAGCAGCGGCAGTGGCATCAGTAACTAAGCAGAGTTTTTCTTTTTTCGCTGCTTTATCAATCCGTAAGTTAGCATAATCAACGTGCATACCATCGGCGATAATACCGCAATAAATTTCACTTTCTAACACCGCACCAACAACGCCTAACTCACGTCCTGAAGAAATTGGCGACATAGCATTGTGTAAATGGGTGGCAAAACTTGCACCAGCCTTGATCGCCGCTTTCGCAGTAGCATAATCCGCATCGCTATGCCCAATTGAAACAATAATGCCTTGTTCAACAAATTGTGGAATATGGCGAGCCGTAGGGTTTTCAGCGGCTAACGTGATTTTAGTGATAATATCTGCATTTTGGCAGAGAAATTCTAACATTTCGGCTGAGATTTCACGAATATATTCTGGACGGTGTACACCTTTACGAGTAAGGCTTAAATAGGGACCTTCTAAGTGTAGTCCCAACGCTTGATTTTTAAACTGTTTACCTGTGTGATGTTTTGCGGCAAATTCTCGCATCACCTTAATTGCTTGTTTCATTTCTATATCTGGTGCAGTGATGAAGGTGGGTAGAAATGCAGTAGTACCAGATTTGAGATTTGTTTCCTGCATAATTTCTAATGTTTCAACTGATGTTTGATCGTTAAACATTACTCCACCACACCCATTTAATTGAAGGTCAATAAAACCAGCGGTTAAGTTTGCACCTTGTAAGTCAATTTGGTGTAAGGTTGGTGGTAGTTGTGATTGCCGAATGATTGCTTTGATTTGTTCTTGTTCAATAATCACAGCGTGATCGTAGAGAATTTTTTCTCCTGTATAGATAACAGCATTAGTAAGTGCAAAGGTTTTCATTGGATTATACATACTTGAGCCTATTTTATATTAGGATTAATCTTGAATATGAACACTATGAATTGCTCTTTTTTCTAATTCTTTGAAATATTTTACTGTTTTAACTTTTAATTCTTGTGTGGCTGCTTCATCACAGACAAAAATAGCACGCCGATGCATTTGCAATGCACTGATCGTCCATAAATGATTTACTGCACCTTCAACGCCAGCTTGTAGGGCTAGAGCTTTACGGTGGCCTGTAACTAGTAGCATTACCTCTTCCGCATCAAGTAAGGTTCCAACACCAATAGTAAGTGCATATTTAGGTACTTGATTAATATCATTATCAAAGAAACGTGAATTAGCAATTAAGGTATCTTCAGTTAACGTTTTTATGCGAGTTCTGGATGAGAGTGAGGAACCCGGTTCATTGAAAGCAATATGCCCGTCTTCACCAACCCCTCCCATAAATAAATGGATTTTACCGTATTGACGAATTTTATTTTCATAGCGTTGGCATTCTGCATCGTGATCTGCTGTATTTCCATCTAGTATATTAATGTTTTGTGGCTGAATATCGATATGGTTAAAGAAATTGTTATGCATAAAACTATGATAACTTTCTGGGTGTTCTTTAGGTAAACCAACATATTCATCCATATTAAAAGTAACGACATATTGAAAGCTGACATTACCATTTTGGTAATGCTGAATTAATTCACGATAGGTGTCTAATGGTGTACCACCTGTTGGTAAACCTAAAACAAAAGGGTTTTCTGCGGTTGGCTGGAATTGATTAATTTTATCAACGATATATTGAGCCGCCCATTTCGCTACTTGTTTTGCATTATCTAATGGAATTAAACGCATTTTATATCTCTCCTCTAAGATGAGTTTTGATTGATACTATATTATTGTTATTGTTGAATACTTTTTCGCTATTATAGTCTTCTAACATAAAAAGTCTAACAAAAATGAAGTGTTTTTATCATTTTGTTTATTTTTATTGAAGTTTTTCTTGATTTTAATTCTCTAACATTCACAGATTGAGAAGATTAGTGATAGAATACCGCTATTTTTTAATTAGAATTTATTGAGAAAACACGAATAGAAAATATGTCAGTAGGAAATCTTTATATCATCTCAGCACCAAGTGGTGCAGGAAAATCTTCTTTAATTTCCGCATTATTACAGCAACATCCTAGCTATGAAATGCAGGTATCTATTTCACATACCACCCGCCAACCTCGTCCGGGAGAAGAAGACGGCAAACATTATTATTTTGTTACTCATCAACAATTTAAACAATTAATTGCTGAAGGGGCATTTCTAGAATATGCAGAAGTTTTTGGTAATTATTATGGAACATCATTGCCTATGATTAAACGATCTTTGCAGCAAGGCATTGATGTTTTTTTAGATATTGATTGGCAAGGAGCAAGACAGATACGTAAGCAGTTACCACAGGCAAAAAGTATTTTTATCTTACCTCCTTCATTACCTGAATTAGAAAGGCGTTTAATTGGACGAGGACAGGATCAGCCAGAGGTAATTGCTAGCCGTATGGAAAAAGCGATCAGTGAAATTAGTCATTATGATGAATATGATTATTTAATCATTAATGATGATTTTGATCAGGCTTTAACCGAAATTAAGGTGATTTTAAAAGCAGAAAAGTTAAAAGCAGCGAGACAAAAACTTCGCCATCAATTATTAATTGAGCAACTACTAGCGAAAGGGACGAACCTTTAGTATCATATCAACCTTTTAACATTAATAAAATTTACATATTAGACAATATCAACGGAGAAGAAAATGGCAAGAGTTACAGTACAAGATGCTGTTGAAAAAGTGGGAAATCGTTTTGATTTGATTTTAACAGCCGCTCGTCGTGCAAGAGAATTACAATTACATGTTCGTGAACCTTTAGTTGCAGAAGAAAATGATAAGCCAACTGTGATTGCATTACGTGAAATTGAAGCAGGCTTAATTAATAATGAAATTATGGATAATCAAGAACGCCATGATGCTTTAGAAGTTGAAAATAACGAATTACATGCAGTTTCTTTACTTTCAGAAATTGAATAATTGAATTTAGTGATCAGTAATAGTTTTGCTACCACGCCTTTGGGGAATAGTATGTATTTATTTGAACCTTTAAATGTGATAATTCAGGGCTATTTACCTGCCAAACAGATTGAGTTGGTCAAACGTGCATTTGTTGTAGCTCGTGATGCTCATGAAGGGCAAACACGTTCAAGTGGTGAACCTTACATTACTCACCCTGTTGCGGTAGCATCTATTTTGGCTGAAATGAAATTAGATCACGAAGCAATAATGGCTGCATTATTGCATGATGTGATTGAAGATACGCCTTATACAGAAGCCCAGCTTACGGCAGAATTTGGTAAAAGCGTGGCTGAAATTGTAGAAGGGGTTTCTAAATTAGATAAATTAAAATTCCGTACACGTAAAGAAGCGGAAGCAGAGAATTTTCGCAAGATGATTTTAGCTATGACTCAGGATATTCGAGTTGTGCTAATTAAACTGGCAGATCGTACGCATAATATGCGGACGTTAGGTGCATTACGTCCGGATAAACGGCGTAGAATAGCAAAAGAGACATTGGAAATTTATAGTCCTTTAGCTCATCGTCTAGGTATAGAACATATTAAGAATGAACTTGAAGATTTAGGTTTTGAAGCACTCTACCCAAATCGTTATCATGTTTTACAAAAAGTCATTCAAACTGCTCGGGGTAATCGTAAAGAGATGATCCAACGTATTACTGACGAGATTAAAGGGCGGTTAGATGATATCAATATTAACGCAAGGGTTTTTGGTAGAGAAAAGCACCTGTATTCAATTTATCAGAAAATGCGTTTAAAAGAACAACGCTTTTATTCCATTATGGATATTTATGCGTTTCGGGTTGTCGTACAAGATTTAGATACTTGTTATCGCTGTTTAGGACAAATGCACGCTTTGTATAAGCCACGTCCGGGACGGGTAAAAGATTATATTGCCGTACCAAAAGCAAATGGCTATCAGTCATTACATACTTCAATGATAGGCCCGCATGGTGTACCAGTTGAAGTGCAAATTCGCACTGAAGATATGGATCAAATGGCAGAGATGGGGGTTGCAGCACATTGGGCATATAAACAAGGTGGGAAGAATGATCATACTACCGTTCAGATCCGAGCTCAACGCTGGTTACAAAGTATTATTGAATTACAGCAAAGTGCTGGTAATTCTTTTGAGTTTATTGAGAATGTAAAATCAGATCTTTTCCCAGATGAAATTTATGTTTTTACGCCTAAAGGTCGTATTGTTGAATTACCTGCAGGTGCAACACCAGTCGATTTTGCTTATGCCGTGCATACCGATATAGGGCAAACTTGTATTGGTGCTAGAGTTGATCGAGAACCTTATGCACTTTCTCAACCACTACAAAATGGGCAAACGGTTGATATTATAACTGCACCAGCAGCACGTCCGAGTGCCTCTTGGTTAAATTTTGTTGTAACCGCCAAAGCTCGTTCTAAAATTAGGCAAATGTTAAAGTCATTGAAACGTGAAGAAGCGGTAATGTTAGGGCGGCGGCAGTTAGCTCATACTTTATCACCAACTAAATTAGAAGATATTGATCCAAAAATTATTGCGGGATTATTAGAGGATTTAAAACTGCAATCATTAGAGGATTTGTTAGCTGAAATTGGGTTGGGAAATCATCTCGGTGGTGTTATCGCTCATCGTTTATTGGGCGGTATTTTAGAAATAAACACTGACAAGCAAGATAATCATATTGAGACAGAACAAATATTACCAATTAAAGGTAGTGATGGTCTTTTAACTAGCTTTGCGAAATGTTGTCATCCAATTCCCGGGGATTTGATCATCGCTCATGTTAGCCCGGGAAAAGGATTAGTTATTCATCACGAAAATTGTGCTAACTTACGTCATCGCCGAGAAATGTCAGAGCATTATATGGCGGTAGAATGGGATAAAACCGAAGCTAAACTTGATTTTGAAGCAGAATTAAGAGTAGAGATGCTTAATCAACATGGTGTTTTTGCAAATTTAACTTCAGTGATTACCTCGGCAGAGAGTAATATTCGTAGTATCTGGACTGATGAAAGAGAAGGGCGAATTTATCAAGTATTTATTTTATTGACTGTGCGAGATTGCGAACATTTGGCAACTATTATGCGTAAAATTAAAGCAATACAAGGTGTGCTAGAGGTTGTACGCAATATCAATGAATAAGTATGAAAGGACAATGGTTAGATGCTGTACCTCTGACAAGTTTATCTGGTATAGGAGCAAGTACAGCTGAAAAGTTAGCTCGCTTAGGCATTAATAATATTCAAGATCTACTATTTCATCTTCCCTCTCGTTATGAAGATCGAACTTCCGTTACGCCACTAATCCAATTACGCCCAGAAAGTTACGCAACGATTGAAGGGGTTGTACAAATGAGTGAAACACATTTTGGACGCCGACCGATGTTAATCGTGGCACTTTCAGATGGCACTTCTAAAATCACCTTACGATTTTTTAATTTTAATGCAGGTATAAAAAATAGTTTGAGTGTTGGAACGAGGATTAAAGCATTTGGTGAAATTAAACGTGGGCGTTTTATGCTTGAAATGCACCACCCAGAATATCACATCATCAGAAATAATACCCCTTTAAAATTAGAAGAAACATTAACGCCCATTTATCCTACAACGGAAGGATTAAAGCAATCATCTTGGCGAAAATTAACAGATCAAGCATTGCAGTTATTAGAGAAATTACCAGTCGAAGAACTAATATCTTATCAGGCTGATTTTGGGCAATATAGTTTAAAGCAGGCATTAAAATGTTTACATCGACCACCACCTGATATTTCATTAGCATTATTGGAAAAAGGTCAGCATCCAGCACAAAAGCGTTTAATTTTTGAAGAGTTAGTCGCATATAATATTTCAATGCTAAAAGTACGATCAGATACGCAAAAATTTCGTGCAGTACCTTTGAAAACAGATATTGAATTAAAGAAACGTTTTTTAGCGACACTCCCTTTTCAACCAACACAGGCACAAAGTAGAGTTGTGAGTGAAATAGAACAGGATTTGGCTCGATCTTATCCGATGATGAGGTTAGTGCAAGGCGATGTTGGTTCAGGCAAAACTTTGGTAGCGGCTTTAGTTGCACTTACCGCACTTTCTCACTCTAAACAGGTGGCATTAATGGCACCAACAGAGATTTTAGCCGAACAACATGCCTCAAATTTTCAAGGCTGGTTTGAATCATTAGGGATTAAAGTCGGTTGGTTAGCTGGTAAGGTAAAAGGAAAAGCTAAAGAGAGAGAATTAGCACGTATTAAAAGTGGTGAAGTTCAAATGATTGTTGGAACTCACGCACTTTTTCAAGAGAGTGTTGAGTTTGCCGATTTAGGGCTAATTATTATTGATGAACAACACCGTTTTGGCGTACAACAACGTTTAATGTTACGTGAAAAAGGTGCGAAAGCTCAACAATATCCCCATCAGTTGATTATGACAGCAACACCGATTCCTAGAACGTTAGCGATGACAACCTATGCTGATTTAGATATCTCAATTATTGATCAGCTTCCACCTGGCAGAACCCCGATTAAAACGGTTGCAATAGCTGAAGATCGTCGAGGTGAAATTGTTCAACGTGTCCAACACGCTTGTCAACAACAGCATCGCCAAGTTTATTGGGTTTGTACCTTAATTGATGAATCTGAAGTATTGGAAGCTCAAGCTGCTGAAGCAACAGCTGAAGATTTACGCCGAGCATTACCTAGCCTAAATATAGGCTTAGTACACGGTAGAATGAAAGCAAATGAAAAACAAGCCGTGATGGCAGAATTTAAAGATGGCAAGATTGACTTACTGGTAGCAACAACAGTCATTGAAGTTGGGGTTGATGTGCCAAATGCAAGTTTAATGATTATTGAAAATGCAGAACGTTTAGGTTTGTCTCAGTTACATCAGCTTCGTGGACGAGTTGGTCGAGGTAGTACAGCTTCTTTTTGTGTCTTAATGTATAAATCTCCCTTAGGGAAAGTTTCACAAAAACGTTTACAAGTGTTACGTGATAGCCAAGATGGTTTTGTGATTGCTGAAAAGGATCTAGAAATTAGAGGACCCGGAGAGGTATTAGGGATTAAACAAACAGGAATGGTGGAATTCAAAATTGCAAATTTGGTTAGAGATCGCAAATTGATTCCAGCAGTGAAATACTATGCTGAACAATTATTCCAAGAAAATCCTCACCTAGCGGATCAGCTAGTTGCTCGCTGGTTAGCACAAAGGACAATATATAGTAATGCTTAGAAAAGAACTTGAACTGGATTATTATAGAACTTGGTTACAACAAGATGATTGGCAGAGAGAGTTTTCATTTTTGCCCCAAAAGATCAGAGTATGGTTAGAAGAACAAAATTCACTCACGGCGAAATTAAAACTTTATTTTCCTGAATTACAGGTTCACTTGATTTCAGAAGGATGGATTAAAGCCGAAAAAATAAATGCTGATGGTTGGTTAAGAGAAGTGATATTAAAACATCGTGCGAGAAAATTAGTTTTTGCACAAACTTTTATTCCTGAAAAAACAGCAAATTCTGTTGCTAAACCTTTATTAAGTATCGGAGCAAAACCAATAGGTGAATGGTTATTTAAGCAAAAGTTAAGAAGAGAAGATTTGAAATGGAAACAAGATCCCATTAGTGGTAATTATGCGAGAAAATCAAGACTAAAGATATTGGGGCAGCCATTAGAAGTATCAGAAATGTTTTTTAATCTAGAAGATTATTAGGATTATCACACTGAATGATAATATTTAGTGTTTAATTTAAACATAAAGTTTGAAAATTAAACAAAGAAAACAAAATTTTAAAAAATTTATAAAAAAGCCTTGCAAGACAAATAAAAATCTCTATAATGCCGCCTCACGCAACGACGGTAGGAAAACAGTAAAAAAGATTAATTGAAAAATCTTGATTATTGTTTAACTTAGAAAAAGTTTTTATTTTTTTAATTAAACGTTGTTGACAGTGGTAAGGTAAGCAAGTAGAATATGCAACCTTATCTCTCAAGCGAGGCTTGAGATAATGTTCTTTAAAAAGTCATCAGACAATCTGTGTGGGCACTTGGAGGCGTTGAGGCGTCCGAGAGTGCTGAAGAAGAAGTCAGTAAGAGCGGATGTCGATTCAAGAATTGAAAGATTAAAAAGATTAAATTGAAGAGTTTGATCATGGCTCAGATTGAACGCTGGCGGCAGGCTTAACACATGCAAGTCGAACGGTAGCAGGTAAGTACTTGTACTTACGCTGACGAGTGGCGGACGGGTGAGTAAAGCTTGGGAATCTGGCTTATGGAGGGGGATAACCATTGGAAACGATGGCTAATACCGCATAGTATCGAGAGATTAAAGGGTGGGACTTTTAGCCACCTGCCATAAGATGAGCCCAAGTGAGATTAGGTAGTTGGTGGGGTAAGAGCCTACCAAGCCGACGATCTCTAGCTGGTCTGAGAGGATGACCAGCCACACTGGGACTGAGACACGGCCCAGACTCCTACGGGAGGCAGCAGTGGGGAATATTGCGCAATGGGGGGAACCCTGACGCAGCCATGCCGCGTGAATGAAGAAGGCCTTCGGGTTGTAAAGTTCTTTCGGTGATGAGGAAGGTGTATTGTTTAATAGATAATGCAATTGACGTTAGTCACAGAAGAAGCACCGGCTAACTCCGTGCCAGCAGCCGCGGTAATACGGAGGGTGCGAGCGTTAATCGGAATAACTGGGCGTAAAGGGCACGCAGGCGGATGGATAAGTGAGATGTGAAAGCCCTGGGCTTAACCTGGGAACTGCATTTCAGACTGTTCATCTAGAGTTTTGTAGAGAGGGGTAGAATTCCACGTGTAGCGGTGAAATGCGTAGAGATGTGGAGGAATACCGGAGGCGAAGGCGGCCCCTTGGACAAGAACTGACGCTCATGTGCGAAAGCGTGGGGAGCAAACAGGATTAGATACCCTGGTAGTCCACGCTGTAAACGATGTCGATTTGGGGGTTGGACATAGTTCTGGCTCTCGTAGCTAACGTGATAAATCGACCGCCTGGGGAGTACGGCCGCAAGGTTAAAACTCAAATGAATTGACGGGGGCCCGCACAAGCGGTGGAGCATGTGGTTTAATTCGATGCAACGCGAAGAACCTTACCTACTCTTGACATCCTAAGAAGGTCTTAGAGATAAGACTGTGCCTTCGGGAGCTTAGAGACAGGTGCTGCATGGCTGTCGTCAGCTCGTGTTGTGAAATGTTGGGTTAAGTCCCGCAACGAGCGCAACCCTTATCCTTTGTTGCCAGCGATTAGGTCGGGAACTCAAAGGAGACTGCCGGTGACAAACCGGAGGAAGGTGGGGATGACGTCAAGTCATCATGGCCCTTACGAGTAGGGCTACACACGTGCTACAATGGCGTATACAGAGGGAGGCGAAGCTGCGAAGTGGAGCGAACCCCAGAAAGTGCGTCGTAGTCCGGATTGGAGTCTGCAACTCGACTCCATGAAGTCGGAATCGCTAGTAATCGCGAATCAGAATGTCGCGGTGAATACGTTCCCGGGCCTTGTACACACCGCCCGTCACACCATGGGAGTGGGTTGTACCAGAAGTAGATAGCTTAACCGCGAGGGGGGCGTTTACCACGGTATGATTCATGACTGGGGTGAAGTCGTAACAAGGTAACCGTAGGGGAACCTGCGGTTGGATCACCTCCTTACCGAAAAGAGGTCTTTGGGTGCTCACACAGATTGTTTGATGGGAAGTAAAGATAACGATAACCAACACATTGGGTCTGTAGCTCAGGTGGTTAGAGCGCACCCCTGATAAGGGTGAGGTCGGTGGTTCAAGTCCACTCAGACCCACCACTGAGACATTCAGTGAGGAAGCAATGTGGGAATTGGGGATATAGCTCAGCTGGGAGAGCGCCTGCCTTGCACGCAGGAGGTCAGCGGTTCGATCCCGCTTATCTCCACCAATTTAGTTATTGCTAAGCATTTTTGTATTCTATGGTTTTCTTTTTTATGTTTTTCTTTTTTGTGTTTTTTCTAGAAAGAGAAGAAAAAACAAAAAGGTAAAAACAAAAAAATAAAGAAAGAAAACTGAAATTGAAAAAATGAAAAAAGAAGAAAAAGCTTAGCAATAATTAAATGATACGTTGTTATTGTTTAACCTGTTCTTTAAAAATTTAGACACAAGCAAAGAAACGAGAAGAGTACTCAAGCGACCGAGAGGTTGTGAAGTATTTGAGAGAAGAAGTGTTGAAGCGAAAGGCGATACTTCTGATAAGCATCAACCACAAAGGCAAAGTAAATCAAAGCATTTGAGGTTGTATGGTTAAGTGACAAAGCGTACACGGTGGATGCCTAGGCAATCAGAGGCGAAGAAGGACGTGCAAATCTGCGAAAAGCGTGGGAGAGTCGATAAGAGGCGCTATCATCCCACGATATCCGAATGGGGAAACCCGATAGATGAAGAATCTATCATTCCTTTGTGAATCCATAGCAAAGGAAGGCAAACCGGGAGAACTGAAACATCTAAGTACCCCGAGGAAAAGAAATCAACCGAGATTCCGTCAGTAGCGGCGAGCGAACGCGGAAGAGCCGTTAGAGATAATAATAAAGCTAAAAGAAGTGGCTGGAAAGCCAAACCAAAGAGGGTGATAGTCCCGTATTTGAAAGCGTTATTATGGTACTAAGCTAACAACAAGTAGAGCGGGACACGTGATATCCTGTTTGAAGATGGGGGGACCATCCTCCAAGGCTAAATACTCCTGATTGACCGATAGTGAACCAGTACCGTGAGGGAAAGGCGAAAAGAACCGTGGCGAACGGAGTGAAATAGAACCTGAAACCGTGTACGTACAAGCAGTGGGAGCCCCTTTTAGGGGTGACTGCGTACCTTTTGTATAATGGGTCAGCGACTTATATTTTGTAGCAAGGTTAACTGAATAAGGGAGCCGAAGGGAAACCGAGTCTTAACTGGGCGATAAGTTGCAAGGTATAGACCCGAAACCCGGTGATCTAGCCATGGGCAGGTTGAAGGTTGGGTAACACTAACTGGAGGACCGAACCGACTACTGTTGAAAAAGTAGCGGATGACTTGTGGCTGGGGGTGAAAGGCCAATCAAACCGGGAGATAGCTGGTTCTCCCCGAAATCTATTTAGGTAGAGCCTTGAATGAATACCTTTGGGGGTAGAGCACTGTTTCGGCTAGGGGGCCATCCCGGCTTACCAACCCGATGCAAACTCCGAATACCAAAGAGTAATGTTCAGGAGACACACGGCGGGTGCTAACGTCCGTCGTGGAGAGGGAAACAACCCAGACCGCCAGCTAAGGTCCCCAAGTCTATATTAAGTGGGAAACGAAGTGGGAAGGCTTAGACAGCTAGGATGTTGGCTTAGAAGCAGCCACCATTTAAAGAAAGCGTAATAGCTCACTAGTCGAGTCGGCCTGCGCGGAAGATGTAACGGGGCTAAATATAGCACCGAAGCTGCGGCATCAGACGTCTGTCTGTTGGGTAGGGGAGCGTTGTGTAAGCCGTTGAAGGTGAATCGAGAGGTTTGCTGGAGGTATCACAAGTGCGAATGCTGACATAAGTAACGATAAAGGGGGTGAAAAACCCCCTCGCCGGAAGACCAAGGGTTCCTGTCCAACGTTAATCGGGGCAGGGTGAGTCGGCCCCTAAGGCGAGGCTGAAAAGCGTAGTCGATGGGAAACGGGTTAATATTCCCGTACTTGGATAAACTGCGATGTGGGGACGGAGTAGGTTAGGTTAGCGTACTGCTGGATATGTACGTTTAAGTTGGTAGGTGGGTGAACTAGGCAAATCCGGTTCACCGCTAACACTGAGAAATGATGACGAGACACTAAGGTGTTGAAGTAACTGATACCACACTTCCAGGAAAAGCCACTAAGCTTCAGGTTTATCTAAACCGTACTGAAAACCGACACAGGTGGTCAGGTAGAGAATACTCAGGCGCTTGAGAGAACTCGGGTGAAGGAACTAGGCAAAATAGCACCGTAACTTCGGGAGAAGGTGCGCTGGCGTAGTGTGAAGTTCTTCGCGAATGGAGCATGAACCAGTCGAAGTGACCAGCTGGCTGCAACTGTTTATTAAAAACACAGCACTCTGCAAACACGAAAGTGGACGTATAGGGTGTGACGCCTGCCCGGTGCTGGAAGGTTAATTGATGATGTTATCGCAAGAGACGCATCTGATCGAAGCCCCAGTAAACGGCGGCCGTAACTATAACGGTCCTAAGGTAGCGAAATTCCTTGTCGGGTAAGTTCCGACCTGCACGAATGGCGTAATGATGGCCAGGCTGTCTCCACCCGAGACTCAGTGAAATTGAAATCGCCGTGAAGATGCGGTGTACCCGCGGCTAGACGGAAAGACCCCGTGAACCTTTACTATAGCTTGACACTGAACATTGAATTTTAATGTGTAGGATAGGTGGGAGACAATGAAGATGAGACGCCAGTCTTGTTGGAGTCAACCTTGAAATACCACCCTTTAACGTTTGATGTTCTAACGAAGCACCCGCACAGGTGCTCGGACAGTGTCTGGTGGGTAGTTTGACTGGGGCGGTCTCCTCCCAAAGTGTAACGGAGGAGTACGAAGGTTTGCTAATCACGGTCGGACATCGTGAGGTTAGTACAATGGTATAAGCAAGCTTGACTGCGAGACAGACACGTCGAGCAGGTGCGAAAGCAGGTCATAGTGATCCGGTGGTTCTGCATGGAAGGGCCATCGCTCAACGGATAAAAGGTACTCCGGGGATAACAGGCTGATACCGCCCAAGAGTTCATATCGACGGCGGTGTTTGGCACCTCGATGTCGGCTCATCACATCCTGGGGCTGAAGTAGGTCCCAAGGGTATGGCTGTTCGCCATTTAAAGTGGTACGCGAGCTGGGTTTAGAACGTCGTGAGACAGTTCGGTCCCTATCTGCCGTGGGCGTTGGAGAATTGATTGGGGTTGCTCCTAGTACGAGAGGACCGGAGTGAACGCACCGCTGGTGTTCGGGTTGTGTCGCCAGACGCATTGCCCGGTAGCTAAGTGCGGAAGAGATAAGTGCTGAAAGCATCTAAGCACGAAACTTGCCAAGAGATGAGTTCTCCCAGTCTATAAGACTGTAAGGGTTGTTTAAGACTAAGACGTAGATAGGCGGGGTGTGTAAGTGTAGTGATACATTGAGCTAACCCGTACTAATTGCCCGAGAGGCTTAACCATACAACGCTCAAATGTTTTGGGGAGTGGGTACTCTTGAGTAGCTTGTGGCTAAATAACTTAACGAATGTTAAGCCGTTAACTGGTGAGTTTAACGTTATCTTTATCAATAAATAAAGAAAATTAACAAACTCACGACAGAACGAAACAAACAGAGAACAACGAATAACAAACAACAAGATAAAAAGAATTTTCCCGGCGGTCATAATGCAGTGGTACCACCTGATACCTTGCCGAACTCAGAAGTGAAACGCTGTGATGCCGATGGTAGTGTAGGGTCTCCCTATGTGAGAGTAGGGTACCGCCGGGGTTAATCAAATTAGAGAGAAAAAGCACAAACGTAAGTTTGTGCTTTTTTTATAGCTAGTGAATATAATAGAAAGTATTTAATGTAGTTTAATCCAGATTATTTTTATAAATTAGAATAGATCTCTAATATCTTCAATATATCCTTTCTTTTCTCATTTTGTTCAGCTGTGTCTGTTTTTAATTATTTCTTTCCATTCATTTTTAAGTGTTGATTAATCTTTAAGAGTATTCTTTTTAAAATTTAGGTATAATTTTATCTATCTCAATCATTATTTTAAAATACTTTTTCTAGCCATAAAATATTTAAATCTTGGTATTTGTTATGTTAATAAGTACATCAATTCGAAAATTACGCCTTTTTTTACACCACAAAGAACAGCAGACTCGGCGAATTTCTCGTAAGAGTATAGAGTTTATTTGTTTATTGATTGGAACTGGGCTAGTTGCTTCAGGAACTTATACTTTTGCTAAATTGGCAGATTTTGGTTTAGAGTTAAATCGTACTTGGGTACATACATATCCTTATTTAGTTTGGATTGTTTTACCTTTAGGTTTAGCGATATTAGCTTGGTTTACCCAAAAATTTACTCCTTATGTTGCTGGCAGTGGTATTCCACAAGTGATAGCTTCTATTTCTTTACCTTATGGTAATACTAAAGAACGTTTAGTGATGTTAGGGCAGGCTATTTGGAAGATCCCTTTAACTTTTTTAGCAATGTGTATAGGGGGATCGGTTGGGCGTGAAGGACCATCAGTACAAGTAGGTGCTGCTGTGATGCTGGCTTGGGGTAAATTTTGTCGTAAATATAATTTAGCTTTTAAAGGATTAAGTTCAAATGAATTGATGGCAACAGGTGCTGCTGGAGGACTAGCAGCGGCATTTAATGCACCATTAGCTGGTGTGATTTTTGCGATTGAAGAATTAGGTCGAGGAACTGCATTGCGTTGGGAAGGTAGGGTCTTACTGGGGGTAATGACAACGGGGTTTATTTTAGTATTATTACAAGGCAATAACCCTTATTTCCCACGTTATACTGGTGTCAGTATTGTCCCAAATATTTTACTTTGGGTTGCTATATGTGCGGTTATCTGTGGTATTTTGGGTGGTTTTTTTGCACGTTTATTATCAAAAGGATTAGCCGCATATACGCCTTCTAGGTGGCGAGGTTGGGTGCGTAAACATCCTGTGATTATCTCTTTATTTTTAGGATTATTATTAGCAGCATTAGGTACATTTACTCATCATTCTACCTATGGTACGGGTTATCCTGTAGTTACTCAAGCTTTAGATGGACAAGACGTTGCAGCCAATATTGGGTTAAGTAAATTATTTGCGACAGTTTTCACTTATTGGTCAGGAATTGCAGGGGGAATTTTTACACCTGCATTAACAACTGGTGCAGCTATAGGTACGAATATTTGGCAAATTAGTGGCGGATTAGTTGATCAACGTTTTTTAGTTTTATTGTGTATGGCCGCATTTTTAGCTGCTGCAACACAAGCTCCTGTTACTGCAAGTGTGATTGTTATGGAAATGACTGGTGCTCAAACTGAATTAGTGTGGATTTTAGCGACTAGTCTTGTTGCTTCAATTGTATCCCGTCAAATTTGCCCTAAGCCATTTTACCATTTTGCAGCATCACGTTATCGTCAACGGATACAAGAAGAAGCAAAAGAAGAAAGTGATTTAAGTACACAAACCGTAACTCAAGTAGGAAATAAAGTTGGATAAGTTTTATCGAGGGCGTTTTTCAGTAGCCCCTATGTTAGATTGGACGACACGTCATTGTCGTTATTTTCATCGGCAGTTTAGTCGCCATGCTCTACTTTATACTGAAATGGTAACAACAGGGGCAATATTGCATGCTAAATATGATCATTTATATTTTGATCCAGCTGAACATCCTGTTGCATTACAGTTAGGTGGTAGTGATTTGAAGCAATTAGTTGAATGTACAAAATTAGCAGAACAACGAGGTTATGCAGAAGTCAATTTAAATGTTGGCTGTCCTTCTGATCGTGTACAAAATGGTTTGTTTGGGGCTTGTTTAATGGCAAAAGCAGATTTAGTTGCTGAAGCTGTATCAGCTATGCAAGCGGCAGTTAATATTCCTGTTACGGTTAAAACTCGGATTGGGATTGATCATCTAGATAGTTATCAATTTTTATCCCAATTTATTGAAAAATTAGATCAAGCTGGCTGTCAAGAATTTATTATACATGCACGAAAGGCTTGGCTATCAGGTTTAAGTCCAAAAGAGAATCGAGAAATTCCACCACTAGATTATGAGCGAGTTTATCAGCTAAAACGAGACTTTCCACACTTATGGATTAGTATTAATGGTGGTATTAAAACGTTATCAGATATTCAACAACATCTAAAATTTGTTGATGGCGTGATGGTTGGTAGAGAAGCTTATCAAAATCCACAGCTTTTGGGTGAAATTGATCGTGCTTTATTTGATCCCACAGTACCAGTGGTCACCTCAGTAGAAGCAGTCGAAAGAATGTTTCCTTATATAGAACAACAGTTGACCCAAGGTATATACCTTAATCATATCGTAAGGCATATGTTAGGGGCATTCCAATCGTGTCGAGGTGCAAGACAATGGCGACGCTATTTAAGTGAGAATGCACATAAAGTTGGAGCAGGTTTGGAAGTGGTTGAAAAAGCATTATCTTTTGTACGTTAATTCTTTTTAAATTTGTTTTAACGCAGGTTCTAGGTGATTAAACACTTTTTTGAATAAAAAATAGTGTAGAATGAACGAATAATTTTTATCTAACTGATTAGGAGAATGGTAATGGTTTCACGCAGAGATTTAGCTAATGCGATCCGAGTGTTAAGTATGGACGCAGTACAAAAAGCAAATTCAGGGCATCCAGGTGCACCAATGGGAATGGCAGATATTGCAGAAGTATTATGGCGAGATTATATGGTACATAATCCAACCAATCCAAGCTGGGCAAATCGAGATCGTTTTGTGCTTTCAAATGGGCATGGATCAATGTTGATATATAGCTTATTACATTTATCTGGCTATGATCTGTCAATTGAAGATTTAAAACAGTTCCGTCAATTACATTCTAAAACCCCTGGCCACCCTGAATATGGGTATGCACCAGGCGTTGAAACTACTACTGGACCATTAGGTCAAGGAATTACTAATGCGGTTGGTATGGCAATTGCAGAAAAAACTTTAGCGGGGCAATTTAATCGTCCAGGTCATCAAATTATCGATCATCATACATATGTTTTCTTAGGTGATGGTTGTTTAATGGAAGGGATTTCTCACGAAGCGTGTTCATTAGCAGGAACATTAGGTTTAGGTAAATTAATCGCATTTTATGATGATAATAATATTTCGATTGATGGACATGTTGATGGTTGGTTTACTGATGATACTCAAAAACGCTTTGAAGCTTATGGTTGGCAGGTTATTCCTGCAGTAGATGGGCATAACAGTGAAGCGATTAAAGCCGCTATTGAGAGTGCAAAAGCTGAAACTCAAAAACCAACTCTAATTATTTGTAAAACAATTATTGGTTATGGCTCTCCAAACAAATCAAATTCACATGATTGTCATGGTGCTCCATTAGGTGAAACAGAAATAGCGGCGACACGTAAAGCATTAAATTGGGCATTTGCACCATTTGAAATTCCTGCAGAAATTTATGCGCAGTGGAGTGCGAAACAACGTGGTCAAATAGCAGAAGAAAAATGGAATCAGCAATTTAACGCTTATGCACAAGATTATCCTGAATTAGCGGCAGAATTAGCTCGCCGATTAAAAGGTGAGTTACCTGCTAATTGGGCGACTGAATCACAAGCTTTTATTGAAAAATTACAAGCTAATCCTGCAACAATTGCGAGCCGTAAAGCATCACAAAATGCAATTGAAGCATATGCACAGTTGTTACCTGAATTCTTAGGTGGTTCTGCAGATTTAGCAAGTTCTAATTTAACGTTATGGTCAGGTTCAAAACCACTACGTGCAAATGTTGTTGATGGTAATTACATCAATTATGGTGTGCGTGAGTTTGGTATGTCAGCTATTATGAATGGTATTGCTTTACATGGTGGATTCATTCCTTATGGGGCAACATTCTTAATGTTTATGGAATATGCACATAATGCGGTGCGTATGGCAGCATTAATGAAACAACGTACTTTATTTGTTTATACTCATGATTCAATTGGTTTAGGAGAAGATGGTCCAACTCATCAGCCAGTTGAACAAACAAGTGCATTACGTTTAATTCCAAATTTAGAGACTTGGCGACCTTGCGATCAGGTTGAGTCAGCCGTAGCTTGGAAAGTAGCAATTGAACGCCAAGATGGACCAAGTGCATTGATCTTTACTCGCCAAAATTTAACGCAAATGGATCGTAGTACAGAACAATTGGCGAATATTTCACGTGGTGGGTATATCTTAAAAGATAGTGCTGGTACACCAGATTTAATCTTAATTGCTACGGGTTCAGAAGTTGAGTTAGCGATGAAGGCGGCAGCTCAATTAGAAACAGAGGGGCATCAACTACGGGTTGTTTCTATGCCAAGTACAAATGTATTTGATAAACAAGATGATGCTTATCGGGAAGCAGTATTACCAAGTCAAGTGACTAAACGTGTAGCAATTGAGGCTGGTATTGCTGATTTCTGGTATAAATATGTTGGTTTTAATGGACGTATTGTTGGAATGAATAGCTTTGGTGAATCTGCACCAGCAAATCAACTATTTGAATTATTTGGTTTTACTGTTGAGAATGTAGTCGCAAAAGCAAAAGAAATTTTATAATTATTTTAAAACTCAAAACCTGACTTTATTTTTAATATAGAGTCAGGTTTTTTTGCTTAGAGTCCATTCATTAATCGTTGTAATAAACGATCCATTGCACGATAACCGAGAGCTTCAGCTAGATGTTGACGTGAAATTTGTTCTTCTCCAGCAAGATCTGCGATAGTTCGAGCAACTTTTAAAATTCGGTGGTAGGCTCGAACAGATAATCCTAAACAGGTTAACGTTTTTTCGAGAAATTCCGCATCACTCGTTTCTAACTGACAGTATTGATCAATCTCTTTGCTTGTTAAATAAGCATTAATTTTTCCAGCTCTGCTAAGCTGTTTTTCTCGTGTTACTAATACTTTTTGTCGAACTTGTTGTGTTGTTTCACCACGTTCAGCTTGATTGTTTTGTTGTAATGCCCCTTGTGGTAATAGTGGGACTTCAATTGAGAGATCGAAACGGTCTAAAAAAGGACCTGATAAGCGATTGAGGTAACGCATGATTTGTTGTGGTGAAGTGCGATTATGAGCTCCTTGATAATGACCAGTTGGACTAGGATTCATTGCTGCAATGAGTTGAAAACGTGCAGGAAAACGTACTTTAGCATTGGCACGAGAGATAATAATCTCCCCACTTTCTAGCGGTTCTCGCAAGGCATCAAGGACTTTACGTTCAAATTCAGGGAGCTCATCTAAGAAAAGTACACCATTATGTGCTAATGAAATTTCACCCGGTTTAGGGATACTACCACCACCAACTAAAGCCACCATAGATGCACTATGATGTGGCGAGCGAAACGGGCGTTGTTTCCAATTATGTAGATCTAGTCTATTTTGTACTAGACTATTGATTGCGACAGTTTCGATTGCTTCTTGCTCATTCATTTCAGGTAGTAATGAAGTTAAACGGCTTGCAAGCATAGTCTTTCCTGTTCCCGGAGGACCCAAAAAGAGTAGATTATGTTGCCCTGCTGCTGCAATGGTTAAGGCTCGTTTAGCGTGTTGTTGCCCAATAATATCCGTTAATTCGAGGTGTTGTTCAGGTTTAGCTTGGGAGATGGCGTTTTGTTGCTGTGCGATAGGCAGATTATTATCTTGATTGAGAAAATTAATAACCTCTAATAAAGAGGAGGCAATATAAGTTTTTGTATCAGCAACTAGAGTCGCTTCTTTGGCATTTTGTTGTGAAATAATGAGTTCCCTTTGGGCTTTCTTGCCTGCTAAAATCGCTGGAATAATGCCGTGAACGCCACGTAATGATCCTGTTAAAGCAAGTTCTCCAACAAATTCAAAATGGCGTAGGTGATCACTTTTAATTTGCCCTGATGCGGCAAGGATTCCAATTGCTAAAGGTAAATCAAAACGTCCACCTTCTTTCGGTAGATCTGCAGGTGCAAGGTTAATGGTAATCCGTTTAGCTGGGTATTGAAAATTCGCATTAATTAAAGCACTACGGACTCTATCT
The DNA here is from genome assembly GCF_003265225.1 of Mergibacter septicus. Taxonomy (NCBI): domain Bacteria; kingdom Pseudomonadati; phylum Pseudomonadota; class Gammaproteobacteria; order Pasteurellales; family Pasteurellaceae; genus Mergibacter; species Mergibacter septicus. The sequence goes on from NZ_CP022013.1 coordinate 205,502, forward strand.
CTTGCTTCTTTGACGGTGGTTTCAGGTAATCCAACCAGTGTTAATCCGGGTGTACCATTGCTGATATGTACTTCAATAGTAACGAGTGGTGCTTGTACGCCAATCGAAGCTCGGCTAAAAACTACCGCTAATGACATAATAAATTCCTTATATGATTGAAATATAAGTAGTATAGGAAAAAGAGAGTTAGCGTAGGGGGAGATTTAACAGATTTGCGAGTCAGATCGTAAAAGTAAAGTTTTACGATCTGAACAATAGTATTCAATTAAGTGGTAATGTTATTTGATGTAATAAAATGAGGGCTAAACCAGTCATCTAATTTAGAGGCTAGTTTTTCGATACCTATTTTGTTTAAAGAGGAGAAGGCTTCAACTTGAATATTACCTTGGAATGGTAAGATTGCTTCTTTCACCATTTTTACCTGTTTACTACGATTACTTTGGCTTAATTTATCTGCTTTAGTTAGGAGTAAAAGTACAGGAAGATGAGATATTACCGCCCATTCTATCATTTGCTGGTCCAAATCTTTTAAGGGATGGCGAATATCCATTAAAATAATCACACCGCGTAAACATTGCCGTTTTTGCAGATACTCTCCCAAGGCTTTTTGCCATTGTAATTTCATTTTCTCTGGAACTGCTGCATAACCATAACCGGGTAAGTCAACTAATTTACACCCTTCTTCTACTTCAAATAGATTGATTAGTTGTGTTCTTCCCGGGGTTTTAGATGTACGAGCAAGGTTTTTTTGATGAGTTAAGGCATTTAGCGCCGTTGATTTTCCTGCATTTGAGCGACCAGCAAAAGCAATTTCAATACCTTGATCTGCGGGTAGTTGATGGATATTTGCTGCACTTGTGAGAAAATGCGTTTTATGGTAATTCAGTTTTATTGACACATTATTTTCCTTGAATAAATTTAATCGTTTCACCTTTCTTGCCGTAGCAATTTGCTTCTTTACCCGCAAATACACCCCATTCTAGACATAACATTGTTGCTATAAAGACGGGAAAGATAGTCCCTAAGATAAGATGCATTGTGCCTTCAATTTGATGTCCAATAAAATAACATATAATTGGCACAATGAGGATCGATAATGCCATTGCTGAACGTCCACGATCGTGAAGTCGTTTAACGATAATTGCAAGCTGACAATAGGTGATGAGAAGTAAGGGAAGATATAGCCAGAAATTAGTTCCATTTGGTAACTCAAAAGGTAATAGATTTGCAATCAGCAATAGAAGTAGTGAGCAAATTCCTGTCCCAATCCAAAATCCTTGTCGGTTAAGGCGACCTTGAAAACTAAATAGTGCTTGCCAGATGGACATAATGTTTTGTTATTCTCCTTAAAGACTTGGTGGTAGATTAGCGTGATGAAATAAGTTGTTCATATTGCCATAAGTCTGCAATATTTTCTCGCCGTTTAATGAGATAAGTAAGATCACCATCAACAAGTACTTCTGCTGCTTTAGGATGGGAATTATAGTGTGATGCCATACTGGCACCATAGGCTCCAGCAGAGCGTTGTGCTAAAAGATCTCCTTCTGCAATAGCCAGTTGACGTTGTTTTCCTAAGAAGTCGGAGGTTTCACAAATCGGACCAACAACATCATAAAGATGGCTTTCTCGAGTTAGATTACGATCTACTTCAATTATTTCCATATAGGCTTGGTATAGTGCTGGACGGATCATATCATTCATACCTGTATCAACGATAGCAAAATTAATATGTTGATTAAATTTGAGATATTCTACTTTAGTAACCAAAATGCCAGCATTGGCAGCAATGGCTCGTCCTGGTTCAAGAATAATTTCTAAATCTGGATATTGTGCGAATTTTGCCAATAATGCTTGGGCATATTCTTGAGGATGGGGTGGTGTTTCTTGGTGATAGCAAACGCCTAAACCACCACCGAGATCAAGATGTTTTAATTGAATACCGTCTTGTTTGAGTTGATTAAGTAGCACTAATAAACGATCTGCTGAATCTAAAAATGGTTGTAATTCGGTAAGTTGAGAACCAATATGACAGTCAAGACCAACAATTTCGATACCCGTTAAGGTTGAGGCTAGGTGGTAGGTTGCACGAGCTTGTTCAACATTAATACCAAATTTATTATTTTTTAATCCTGTTGAAATATAAGGGTGCGTTTTGGCATCAACATCTGGGTTCACTCGCAAAGAAATAGGTGCTTTTTTTCCCAATTCAGTTGCAATATGGTTGATACGTCGTAATTCCGCTTCAGATTCAACATTAAAACAGCGAATTCCAACTTCTAATGCTCGGCGAATTTCCGCATGGGATTTTGCGACCCCAGAGAAAACAACTTTTTTCGGATCACCACCAGCAACTAATACTCGTTCTAATTCACCACCAGAGACAATATCAAAGCCAGAACCAAGTTGAGCTAATAATTGTAATAGTGCAATATTGGAATTAGCTTTGACGGCATAACAGATTAAGTGAGGGTGATTGCCTAATGCACGATCAAAAGCATGCCAATGGCGTTCTAAGGTTGCACGAGAATAAATATAAAGAGGTGTGCCATATTGTTTCGCTAATGCTGTTACTGCAACATCTTCTGCATATAACTGATTGTTTTTATAGTTAAAGTAATCCATGGTTTGCATCCTGTTATTGTTAGAAAAATTCTTAAGTAAGAATTATTTGATTGTTGAGAGTGAGTTATCGGAGGTTGGTTGAAAAAGTGGTCCTTTTACGCCACAAGCGGTCAGTGAAATAGCAAGTAAACAAAGCACAAATAGTTTTTTCATTGGAAAATCCTTTTCTAGATTAGCATTATTTTAGGTTTGCCCTATTTTTTACCATTAAAATTGCCTTTGTGCTATCACAATCAATCGAAAGTTACTATAATCAGGGCATTTTTTGCGGAGGCTTTTATGAATGTAACAGAATTTCATCAACAGGTTGAAACGGTATGGCAGCATATCGAAAATGAATTAGATCGACAAGATAGTGATATTGATTGTGAAATTAATGGTGCGGTGATGACCTTAACTTTTGCAGATGATAGTCAAATTGTCATTAATAAACAGGAACCATTACTTGAATTATGGTTAGCTAGCCGTTTAGGTGGTCTGCATTTTAAAATTATAAATGGTGAATGGATCAATACCTCAGGTCAAACTTTTTGGCAAGCACTTGAACAAGCTTGTACGGCTCACGGGGAATGTATTTGTTTTGGGTGATAATTTAAACCTACATTTTTAGTAAACACTATTATGCCTGCTTTGATAGAAAATCAACCAATAACATCGGCTTTATCTGTATTGAAGCAGGTTTTCGGCTATCAACATTTTCGTCAAGGACAACAAGAAGTTATTGAGGCAGTTTTACAAGGCAAAGATTGTTTAACCGTGATGGCAACAGGAAATGGCAAATCACTTTGCTATCAGATCCCAGCACTTTGTTTTGATGGAATGACTCTAGTTATTTCTCCTTTGATCGCCTTGATGCAAGATCAAGTTGATCAATTGGCGGCGAATGGGATTGAAGCAGCTTATCTTAATTCCACCCAAGATTTTGCGACTAGACAAGCAGTAGAAAATAGGGCGATTAGTGGACAGTTAAAACTACTTTATCTTTCACCTGAAAAAGTGATGACAACCGCTTTCTTCCATTTTATTCATCAATGTAAAGTGAGTTTTATTGCTATTGATGAAGCACATTGTGTGTCACAATGGGGGCATGATTTTCGTCCTGAATATAGTCAATTAGGTAAGTTGAAGAGCTATTTTACTAATATTCCTGTGATGGCATTAACTGCGACTGCAGATGAAACAACTCGTCTTGATATTTTACATCACTTAAAACTACATCAGCCTTATCAATATATCGGGAGTTTTGATCGTTCGAATATTCGTTATACGTTGGTTGAGAAAGTCAAACCGTTTGAACAGCTAATTAGTTTTGTAAAGTCCCAAAAAGGGAAAAGTGGCATTATTTATTGTAATAGTCGTAGTAAAGTAGAAAAAATCACAGAATTACTCGCTAAAAAAGGAGTTAATGCCGCAGGTTATCATGCGGGTATGGATGCTGTATTGCGTGAGAAAATTCAACGGGATTTTCAACGAGATAATTTGCAGATAGTGGTGGCAACGGTTGCTTTCGGTATGGGAATTAATAAATCAAATGTTCGCTTTGTGTTGCATTTTGATCTTCCCCGTAGTATTGAGGCTTATTACCAAGAAACAGGCCGAGCAGGGCGTGATGATCTGCCTGCTCAAGCGGTACTTTTTTATAATCCTGCCGATTATCTCTGGTTAAAACAAGTTTTAGAAGAAAAGCCTAAGAGTGAACAACAACGGATTGAACAGCATAAATTACAATTAATGGGGGAGTTTGCAGAAGCTCAAACATGTCGCCGTTTAGTCTTATTAAATTATTTTGGTGAATACCGGCAAACACCTTGTGGCAATTGTGATATTTGTTTAGATCCCCCGAAAAAATATGATGCACTGGTTGATGCTCAAAAATTTTTATCTGTGGTATATCGTACTGGGCAACGGTTTGGTTTGCATTATGTCATTGGTGTATTGCGTGGTTTAAATAATCAAAAAATTAAAGACTATCAACATGATAAATTATCTGTTTATGGTATAGGGAAAGAGAAATCAGCGGAGCATTGGATCAGTATTAGTCGTCAGCTAGTTCATTTAGGTTATCTGGTACAAAATATTACTAACCATTCCGCATTACAGTTGACTGAAGCAGCTCGCCCATTATTACGTGGTGATATTAGTTTACAACTTGCGATACCACGTTTTTCTTTAGTAGCAACACCGAAAGTTGTGCGTAAAGGTGGGAATTATGATAAAGATCTATTTGCACGTTTGCGATTTTTACGCAAACAAATCGCAGATAAAGAGAATATCCCTCCTTACGTTATTTTTAATGATGCGGCGTTACAAGAAATGGCTCAATATCATCCAACCTCCAATGCTGAAATGTTAGAAATTAATGGGGTAGGGGAACGTAAATTAGAACGTTTTGCACCAGCATTTTTACAGATAATTAGAGAATATCAGGCAAGATAAATAGGTTGTGTCTATAAGCTAAGATGTTATTTAACTAATTTGGGTTGCTATAACTTATCTCATTGATATTTAACATTATTTTAGATTATAAAAGCATAAAAAAATAGCGAGATAAACTCGCTACTTAGGTTTTTTAATGAACTGCTTTTAACTGTTTAATCATTTCTGCGGTAAAAATATATTTAGCACCACAACATTCACATTGCATATCTAAACTGCTTTTCTCGGCGAAAATCTCTTCAAGCTCTTGATCTGATAGTAGCAGTAATGCTGCTTCTGAACGTTGTTGTGAACAACCACAGAAAAAATGGGTTTCTTGTGCTGGATAGATTTCAACAGTTTCTTCGTGATAGAGGCGATACAGCAATTCTTGTGCAGTTAAACCGAATAATTCATCATCTTTTACTGTTGCCGTAAGCGTTGCTAAATGTTCAAAATCTCCTTCATTGCCAGAACCATCAGGCATTATTTGGACTAGCATCCCCGCAGCAACTGCCTGTCCTTGATATTGACCACTACGAATAACTAATTGGGTTTGGAGTTGTTCTGAACGAAGAAAATAATCTTCTAAGCATTCAGCAAGGGTTGGTTTATCTAGTGCAATAATACCTTGATAGCGTTCTCCAACAGTAGGGTTAATCGAGATGACTAACACGGCTTTTCCCACTAATTGACTGAAAGTTGCGTGTTGCCAAAATTGTGGATCAGTCTCTTCTTTTAAACGGGCTAAGGCACGAAGTTGTTGCTGATCATTACCATTAACTAAAGCAAGCGATAATGCACCGTCACCTCGGATTTGTAAGGTAATATCACCTTTAAATTTTAGAGTAGCGGTCAAGAGGGCTGTCGCCACGAGCATTTCACCTAATAAATTTTGCACCACAGTAGGATATTGGTGAGTATTAAGGCTATCGCTAAAAGTCTGATTTAAACGCACCCACTCACCACGAGCAGCTCGATGTTGAAAAAGGTAGCGGTAAAGTTTGTCGTTATCTTGAATATAATTTTGCATTTTATCTTATCCAAATAGAAAAAAGTTATTGTCACAGAATATGGGTGTAAGAACCAGATTTACAAGAGAAATAGGAAAATTTTTTCTGATTCAATGCGTTGCTAAAGATTTGCTAGGTTATATTATCAGAGAGTTTAAGGCGTATTTCTGTTCCGCCTTCTTGGCGGCGAGAAATATGCAGTTTAGCTTTTAGTTTATTGCTACGTTCGTACATGATATTTAACCCATAATGCCCCTCTGGTTCTTGTAAGGTTGAAATGCCAATACCATTGTCTGTCACAATGAATTCATATTCACCCTCTTTATTAGTATGGGCAATAATATTAATTTGAGTGGCATTTGCGTGTTTAATTGCATTGAGTAATGCTTCACGAATAATTTGTAGTACGTGTACTTGTTGTTGAGCGGTAAATATTTGTGAAGGTAAAGAACAAGTTAAACTAATGGTTGCATTCGTACGATCTTGTAAAGATTCAATGACTTGTTCTAAAGCGAGTTTGAGATTGGCTTCTTGAATAGTGATCCTAAATGTTGCTAGCAGTTCACGTAATTGTGCATATCCATCACGTAATACTTGTTCAAATTCTTTAATAATATTAAAACTTTTAGCTTTAGTTTCCCCTTCTAATTTTTGCATTGCATGTTTTAGTAGAGTGAGTTGAATTTGTAAGAAGGAAAGTTCTTGGGCTAAAGAATCATGTAATTCCCGAGCAATAATTGATCGTTCTTCCATTAAAGCCAGTTGTTGTTGGTGTTTTTGTGTGTGAATAAAATAGACTGCTCGGCCAAGCATTTGCCCAATATTAATCATTAACCGTGGGTCAGGGCTATTTTCTTTACATTGCCAGCGTAAGAGTGCGAGTTTATGGCTACTAAAGGAAATTTCTCGTTCATACCAGCGTAGGGTAGGTTTTTTTTCTCCTGCTTTCAAATCGAAATATTCTGCACTAAACACAATCAGTTCAACACAATAGAGATTCTGATCGTAAATAATGTCGTTTAATATTTCTTCTAATTTTTTTCGATTAATCACTGTGGCGGTAATCTTCTGTGAAATATGATAGAGAGATGATAAGGATTTATTTAATTTATTTAGATTTTGGGTTTTTTCATTAACTTTATCTTCCAACGAAGTATAAAGTTGTTGTAATTCTTGGGACATTTGAGTAAATACAGTGGCAAGAATCCCTAATTCATTTGGACGTTCTGTGGATAGCGGTATATGGTTAAATTGCCCTTGTTGAATTTGACTACTAGCGATCACAAGCCGATGCAGTGGTTTAATTACCTCTAGTTTTAAATATCTTAAAATATACAGAGAGGTCGTAATCATTGATAATGCAGCAATTAAACTAATAATAATTGCAATCATTAATTTATCTTCAATAAAGTCCTGTAATTCATTCACAAAATTATCAACTAATTGAATGTAATTATCTATTTTTCCACGATAACTGATTAAGTCTCGTTGTTGAATATAACCTGACATTATATTCCATTGTTCAATAATGCGGTGGTAGTGATTTTTTATTCTTTGTGGGATTAAAACACTATCCATTATATTCGTTAAATTTTTTGAATATAAACTGGCTTTATATTCTTGTAGGTTATGCTCAATCGTCGTTGGTTCATGTTCAGTTTGATAAATAATTCTATATGCTTGCATACGGAGTGAAGCAGCAGTATTAATTGAATCAGCATTAGACTTACTATCTTGAATAATAAAAATTGAGATTGAAATAATAAGACTAGCGAGTGCAATAATAACTATCAGATATTTTGCTATACGAGTTAAGACAGAGAATTTTCTTTTCACAATAAACTTTCAACCTCGATGTAAAATTAATGTTAAAAAACAGAAAAAATATTATGAAAATGTTAATTATTCATCAAATTTAATCTGGAAATAATTAAAGATTGTAATAATTATATTAATAAAAGTTTGATCTATAACAAGGAACATTGTCTTTTCTTTTAATATACCCATAAATGGGTACTCTTTGTGTGTTTATTCTATCGGATACTTATTAAGATAAATGAATAGGATTATTTCTTAGGTAACTTACATTTGAGATTGCTACTTAGAATAACAGCAAATATGAAATGAGTCAGCTTTTTAAGCTGTTGGAAAAGATAGATGAAAAATACAGTAACAATTGAAAATGCAAAAGAATGGCATGTTTGTAGTTTGATTGTACAGGGATTGCCAACGAAGTTAGCACAAATTAAACAGGCATTGTTAGCTATTTCATTGACTGAAATTTATGCTAGTGATGATCAAAATGGCAAGATAGTGGTAGTAATGCAATCGCACAATCAACGCCAATTATTACAACAAATAGAAGATGCTCGTAATATTGATGGTGTTATTACAGTATCGCTAGTTTATCACCAACAAGATGTAGAGTGATTGAAAATCTCGTGGGGGAGATGGAAATGAATTTAACGCGTCGTAATTTTATTAAATCTAATGCCGCAGCCGCAGCAGTAGCGGCTGCTGGAATGTCTATTCCTGTTAAAATGGTTGAAGCTGCAGAGCAATCAATTAAATGGGAAAAAGCGGTATGTCGTTTTTGTGGTACGGGTTGTGGTGTTTTGGTTGGTACTCAAAATGGTCGAGTAGTGGCATCACAAGCCGATCCAGAAGCAGAAGTAAATCGTGGTCTTAACTGTATTAAAGGGTATTTCTTACCTAAAATTATGTATGGTAAAGATCGTTTAACCCAGCCGTTATTGCGAATGAAAGATGGTCAATATTCAAAAGATGGTGAATTTCAGCCAGTAAGTTGGGATACGGCTTTCACAATCATGGCGGATAAATTTAAAACAGCGATGGCAAAAAATGGAAAAAATGCGGTTGGGTGTTTTACTTCTGGTCAATCCACCATTTGGGAAGGCTATGCTTTAAATAAGTTATTTAAAGCAGGTTTGCGTTCAAATAATGTTGATCCTAATGCTCGCCATTGTATGGCATCAGCCGCAGTTGCCTTTTTGCGTACCTTTGGTATTGATGAACCGATGGGGTGTTATGATGATATTGAGCATACTGATACCATGGTATTGTGGGGATCTAATATGGCAGAAATGCATCCAATTTTATGGTCTAGGATTGCTGATCGCCGTTTATCCCATCCTGAAACAAAGATTATTGTACTATCGACGTTTCAAAACCGTAGCTTTGAATTAGCAGATCACGGCATTGTTTTCACACCGCAAGCAGATTTAGCAATTTTAAATTACATTGCAAATTATATTATTCAGAATAATGCCGTTAACGAAGATTTCGTGACAAAACATGCTGTGTTTAAGAAAGGTGCGACAGATATTGGTTATGGTTTAAGACCAACTGATCCAAGAGAAAAAGCCGCTAAAAATCCGGGTAGCGGTAAAATGGAAGATATGACCTTTCAAGAATTTAAGGATTTTATCTCGGAATATACTTTAGAAAAAGCCCATCAAATTAGTGGTGTGGATAAAGATCAATTGGAATTATTAGCTAAAACTTATGCTGATCCAAATAGAAAGATTATTTCATTCTGGACAATGGGCTTTAATCAGCATAGTCGTGGTGTATGGGTCAACCATATGATCTACAATATCCATTTACTCACAGGTAAAATTTCTCAACCGGGTAGTAATCCTTTCTCTTTAACGGGGCAACCATCAGCTTGTGGTACGGCAAGAGAAGTTGGTACTTTTGCACACCGTTTACCAGCAGATCTTGTTGTAACTAATCCAAAACACCGTGCACATGCAGAAGAATTATGGAAGTTACCTGCGGGCGTCATTTCGGATAAAGTAGGTTACCACGCAGTATTGCAAGATCGTATGCTAAAAGATCAGAAAATGAATGTATTGTGGGTGATGTGTAATAATAATATGCAGGCGGGACCAAATATCCTCGCAGATCGATTAGAAGGTTGGCGAGCACCTGAGAATTTTATTATTGTTTCAGATCCATATCCAACAGTCAGTGCGTTATCAGCAGATTTAATTTTACCAACATCAATGTGGGTGGAAAAAGAAGGGGCATATGGTAATGCAGAACGTCGTACTCAATTTTGGCATCAAATGGTGAAAGGACCGGGAGAATCAAAATCAGATTTATGGCAATTAGTTGAATTTTCAAAGTATTTTACCACTGATGAAGTATGGCCAGCAGAAATTTTAGCGGAAAACCCTGATTACCAAGGTAAAACATTGTATCAGGTATTATTTACTAATGGACAGGTAGATAAATATCCATTAAGTGAGATTGGTGATCATCCGAATGATGAAGCTGCAGCATTTGGTTACTATATTCAAAAAGGATTATTTGAAGAATATGCATCTTTTGGACGTGGTCATGGTCATGATTTAGCCCCTTTTGAGATGTATCATCAAGCACGAGGTTTACGTTGGCCAGTAGTTGATGGTAAAGAAACATTATGGCGTTACCGTGAAGGTTATGATCCTTATGTTAAAACAGGGGAGGAAGTTGCTTTCTATGGGAAACCAGATAAACGAGCGGTAATTTTAGCCGTGCCTTACGAACCACCAGCGGAAGTACCAGATCAAGAGTATGATTTATGGCTTTCTACTGGGCGGGTATTAGAACATTGGCATACAGGAACAATGACTCGCCGAGTGCCTGAGTTACACCGTGCTTTTCCAACTAATGTGCTATATATGCACCCATTAGATGCACAGCAAAGAGGGCTACGCCATGGGGATAGAGCCTTAATTACTTCACGCCGAGGTCAGATGGAAACTGTAATTGATACACAAGGTCGTAATAAACCACCAAGGGGATTGGTGTTTACGATGTTCTTTGATGCAGGACAATTAGTGAACCAATTAACTTTGGATGCGACAGATCCTATTTCAAAAGAAACAGATTTCAAAAAATGTGCGGTTAAAGTAAGCAAAATTAGTTAATCCCATTTATGAAGGGCATTAAATTAATTTTGAATTAAATTCTAATTAAACCGAGATCAATTATTCAGTATGTTTCCATCATTCGGAGGAGTGATAAGATGAATAAAACTATCAAAGCAATATTATTTGCTACTATGTTTGTTGGTATGTCTGCTGTGGCAGCAATTAACCCAAATAATTCTATTTTAGAAAAGAAAGGCGTTGAGTTAGCAAAAGCTTCAGAAAATGTAGCCCCTGCATATCATCAAGTACCAAAATATCAAGAGGAAGATCCCTTAAATTATGTTAATCAACCGCCTTTAATCCCGCATAGTGTTGCAGGAATGCAGGTAACAAAAAATGTTAATCAGTGTTTGGATTGCCATAGTCCTGAAAATTCAAGAGTAACAGGTGCAACTCGAATTAGTCCAACGCATTTTGCTGGGCGAGATGGCGAACTACAAGCAACGACTTCACCACGTCGTTATTTCTGTTTGCAATGTCATGTTCCACAAACTAATGCAAAACCAATAGTTGGAAATGATTTTAAACCTGTATCAGGTTATGGTAAGTAAGGTGAAAATATAGGAAGCGTATATGTTGAATGAGAAAAAACCTAATATTTTCAAAAGAATATGGCATTGGTTTCGTAGCCCAAGTAAGCTTGCAGTGGGAACCTTATTGATAATCGGCTTTATTGCTGGAGTGGTTGGATGGGTAGGTTTTAACTATGGTTTAGAACAGACGAATACAGAAGAATTTTGTGTTAGTTGCCATAGTAAAGATGTCTATCAAGAGTATATCCATACTGTACATTATCAAAATAGTGCTGGGATCAAAGCTTCTTGCCCAGATTGCCACGTTCCTCATCAATTTATTCCGAAAATTGTTCGGAAAATTAAAGCTGCTCGAGAAGTTTATGCTCATTTTATGGGCTATACGGATACCACTGAGAAATTTAATGCTCGTCGTTTGCATATGGCAGAGCGAGAATGGGAACGTTTAAAAGAGAATAATTCACAAGAATGTCGGAATTGCCATAATTTTGAGAATATGGATTTTACACGTCAAAGACCAGTCGCTGCTAGAATGCATCGTTTAGCAATTGAACAAGGTAAAACTTGTATTGATTGCCATAAAGGAATTGCTCATCAATTACCTGATATGCACGGTTTACCGCCTACATTCAGTAATATCAGATCAGAGAAAGAGCAGTAATATCTTTCTTTAAAAGAGAATAAATAAAAGGGCTTTGGTTGTTACTAAAGCCCTTTAATAATACCGGAACATTAATTAACGTTTAAACATACCACCTAAACCGCCTAGGCTACCTAAACCACCACCCATAAGGCCTTTCATTCCTCGCATCATTTTTGCCATACCGCCTTTACGCATTTTTTTCATCATACGTTGCATATCATCAAATTGCTTTAACATACGGTTTAAATCTTGAACTTGTGTACCTGAACCTTGAGCGATACGGCGTTTACGTGAACCCTTGATGATGGCAGGATTTTGTCTTTCTTTGAAAGTCATTGAGTTGATCATTGCTTCCATACGGTTAAAGAGTTTGTCATCAACTTGACCTTTCACATGATCTGGTAGATTTTTCATACCGGGTAATTTGTCGAGCATTGACATCATTCCCCCCATTTTTTTCATTTCTAATAATTGTTCACGAAAATCTTCAAGCGTAAAATCATCTCCTTTCTTGAATTTATTCGCCATTTTTTCTGCTTTTTCTTGATCGACATTACGTTGTAGATCTTCAATCAACGACAGTACATCACCCATACCAAGAATACGAGAGGCAATGCGATCAGGGTAGAACGGTTCAAGAGCATCGGTTTTTTCACCCATACCTAAGAATTTAATGGGTTTACCCGTAATTTGACGGATCGAAAGTGCCGCACCACCTCGAGCATCGCCATCGACCTTTGTGAGAATAACACCAGTTAATGGTAGTGCTTGGTTAAAAGCTTTAGCGGTATTTGCCGCATCTTGACCTGTCATCGCATCAACAGTAAAGAGTGTTTCAATAGGATTTAGCACAGAATGAATTTGCTGGATCTCTTCCATCATTTCATTATCGACATGTAAACGCCCTGCGGTATCAACAATTAATACATCAAAGAATTTTAGTTTTGCTTCATTTAAGGCATTTTTGGCGATTTCGATAGGGTTTTGTGTTGTATCTGATGGATAGAATGTTGCGTCAACAGAATGGGCTAAGGTTTCTAATTGTTTAATTGCAGCAGGGCGATAGACATCAGCAGAGACCACCATAACTTTCTTTTTATGGTGTTGACGTAGGAATTTGGCTAGTTTAGCTACGCTAGTTGTTTTCCCTGCTCCTTGTAAGCCCGCCATTAAGATAACTGCAGGAGGTTGTGTCGCAAGCTCTAAATGATCATTTTTTTCGCCCATCGCTCGTTCAAGTTCTGCTTGAACAATTTTGATAAATTCTTGCCCGGGGGTAAGACTTTTATTGACTTCAACACCGATTGCTCGTTCTTTAACTTTGTTAATAAATTCCCGTACTACTGGCAAAGCCACATCAGCTTCTAACAATGCCATTCGTACTTCTCTTAGTGTTTCTTTAATATTGTCTTCGGTTAAGCGTCCTTTACCGCTGATATTACGTAGTGTTTTGACGAGACGATCAGATAAATTCTCAAACATAAATTGTCCTAAGGTTAGAGACCAACACTGAGATTATGATAAGTTGTGTTGATTTGATGGAGGCTAAAAAATAATGTTCAGCATTATACTAAAATTTCATCTCTTTTCATCATTTTAGCTGGCTTAGGCTAGAAAAATAGGATGAAAACTGCTATTTTGCATATTATTTTCATTTGCATATTGAGAGCGTATTGATATGTTGTGGTTTGTTGGTGTCGCCATTTTTGCCTATTTAGTTAGTATTTTGTCGATTACACCGGTGTTAGTCAAAGCTCAACAAGGTGGACGAGAAAAACCAAGTAAAATGCGTGTTTTTTTTGTGGCGTGGATTGCAGTATTAACGCACTTTGCCAGTCTATATTATCTTTTCTTTAATGTTGCAGGTGGAGATGGACAGAATTTTAGTTTACTAAATGTTGCATCTCTTGTTGTTGCTGTCGTTGCAATGTTAATGACTTTAGCTATTTGGTGGGTAAATACGTTATGGTTTATTTTACCAGTGGTCTATATCTTAGCTATTTTAAGTTTATGTTTTTCAGTATTTATCCCAACAAGTTTTATTAAGCATTTAATTGAAAATCCCGGTTTATTGTTACATATCTTTTTATCGTTAGTTTCCTATGCTGTTTTTTTGATTAGTATGTTATATGCCATCCAGCTTAGCTGGTTAGATTATAATCTTAAAACGAAGCGAACCGCACTTTCACCAGTATTACCCCCATTAATGCGAGTTGAAAAACAGTTTTTTGGTTTAGTATGGTTAGCCGAAAGCTTACTGACTTTTGCCTTAGTCAGTGGTGCAATTTACTTACCAGAATTTTTCTTTGCTGATCAAATTCAGAAAGCAGTATTCTCTTTTGTCGCTTGGATTGTCTTTGCCATTTTATTATATGGGCATCATCTTCTACATTGGCGAGGAAAAAAGGTGCTTATCTATATGGTTTCAGGTATGATCTTGCTTACCTTTGCTTATTTTGGTAGTCGGTTAGGCTTATAATCGAATCGCCTACTTTTGGTGGTGTAGATTTGTTTGTTTCAATAACAACTGCACTGATGATTAATTTAATATAGGACTTTATTTTGGATAATACCCCCCTTAGTAGTTTATTTATTATTTTATTCTTACTTTTGATTCTCTCTGCTTATTTTTCTAGTTCAGAAACCAGTTTATTATCGTTAAACCGTTATCGTATGCGGTTTTTAGCGGATAAAGGACATAAAGGTGCAAAGAAAGCAGAAGTTTTATTGAAAAAAACAGATGTTTTACTAAGTTTCATTTTAATTTTTAATAACTTAGTAAATATTATGGCTTCAGCTATTGCCACCGTAATTGGAATTCGTTTATATGGTGATGCAGGTGTTGCAATTGCCACAGGATTATTAACTTTTGTGATGTTAGTTTTTGCTGAGATTTTTCCAAAAACAGTCGCAGCACTTTACCCTGAAAAGGTAGGTTTCTTTAGTAGCCATATTCTAACACCGTTATTGAAACTCTTTTTACCTTTAGTCTATTTTGTTAATTTCTTTACAAATGGTTTAATGCGATTATTTGGGCTTAAATCAGAAGATAAAGGGCATTCGATTAGTTCTGAAGAGTTACGCAGTATTGTAAATGAATCCGGTAAGTTTATTCCAAGAGCACACCAAGAAATGCTATTGTCTATTTTAGATATGGAAAAAGTTACGGTGGATACAATTATGGTTCCTCGGAATGAGATAGGTTGCATTGATATTGATGATGATTGGAAATCAATTATGCGACAATTAAATCATGCCGCACATAGTCGGGTGGTTTTATATAAAGGCAATATGGATGAAAATATTGTTGGTATGTTACGGGTACGAGAAGCATATCGTTTAATGTTGGATAAAAATGAATTTAGCAAAGAAACGTTGATTCGAGCGGCGGATGAAGTTTATTTTATTCCTGAGGGAACATTATTAAATGCCCAGTTATTGAATTTTCGTAATAATAAAGAGCGAATAGGTTTAGTGGTTGATGAATATGGGGATATTAAAGGTTTAGTTACTTTAGAAGATATTTTAGAAGAGATTGTAGGCGAATTTACTACTTCTAATGTACGTTCGATTGAAGAAGAAATTAGTAAACAAGCAGATGGATCTGTTTTAGTCGAAGGATCAGCAAATATTCGTGATTTGAATAAGATCTTTGATTGGCAACTAAGCACTGATGGTCCGAGAACTTTCAATGGACTGATTTTAGAACATTTAGAAGAGATACCAGCGGAAGGAACAGAATGTCAGATTGATGATCTCTTTATTACAATTCTAGAGGTCAGAGATAATATGATTAAACGTGCTAAAGTAGAGAAACTAGTTTAGTTTTCTTTGGTTATTCTTTTTCTTTATGAGGCTTTTTTGCATATTGTGAAAAAGCCTTATTTTTATGTTAGAAAGTATATTATAAAACCGTATTATGAATATTTTATCTGTATTAAATATTTTAATTTTATTTACAATAAATTGATATTTTCTTGTACATAAATAAACATTTCTTTATTTATTAACTTGTTAGTTTTAAATACTACTTTCTAGGTAATTAAATATAAATATGATTGATAGTAATAGGTTTATTTTTTATATTTTACCTACCTTTTAGGTATTTTGAGGGGTGTTTTTTAATAAAAATAAATTGTTTTTTTATTAAGTAATGAAACACTGGATATATGATCTCTTTTATTATTTTAAGGGTATTTTATGAAAAAATTTTTTATGATTCTATTAGCAATGTTTCTACCTGTTTTATCAATTGCAGATCCAAATATTGTCAGAAAACCAGTACTCACTATTGAGCAAGTAGAAGGTATGATCAATGCTGCACAAAAAGAGGCTAAAAAGCATAAATGGAATGTTACAGTAACAGTTGTTGATGCTTCAGGGGTTATTTTGGGGGTACTTAGAAATGATAATGCAGGGGTTCATACGATAAGAGCGAGTTATAAAAAGGCTTATACGGCAGTTTCACAAAAGAGAACAACGAAATCTATTAGTGATGGCATCAAAGAAGGCAAAATCCCAGCAGGTCTTCAATATTTAAATGAAAACTTTTCATTCTTAGATGGTGGTATGCCGATTATACTTGATGGCGTTGTTGTTGGTGGTATTGGCGTTGGTGGTGCTCACGGTTCACAGGATATTCAAGTTGCCGAGGCAGGCTTAGCATTTTTAAAAAAATAATTAATTTTGATAGTTTAAATATTAATAACAGCGTTATTTTACTAACGCTGTTATTTTTTGATTAATTAGTAGGAGATAAAACACTTAAATTGAATAAAATCCTGAAGAAAAAGGTTTACAGGATTTTTTTGAAGCATACATTATTTTGGTAGATAGTTAATTGGATTAACTGACTTACCTTTATAGCGAATCTCAAAATGCAGTTTTACAGAATTCGTGCCTGAACTTCCCATTTGTGCGATTTGTTGCCCTGCTGTAACACGTTGTTGATCTTTTACTAAGATATTTTCGTTATGGGCATAGGCACTTAGATAATCGTCATTATGTTTAATGATAATTAAGTTGCCGTAACCACGTAGTGCATTTCCTGCATATACCACCTGACCGGGGGCTGTGGCATAGATTGCTTGTCCACGAGAACCTGCAATATCAATACCTTTGTTACCACCATCAGCTGTTGAAAAACCTTGAACAATTTTTCCTTTGGTTGGCCAAGTCCAACGAATTGCGGAATTATTGATTGTAGTTGGTTTTACAGGTGGGATTGTTTTAACTGTTTGTGTTGTTTTGTTAGTTGTAACAGGTTTTGGTTCAGTTTTAACAACAGGTTGTGGTTGAGGGTTGGCGGTATTATTTGCCGCATTTGTTTGTTTGAGTTCTAATACCTGACCAATACTTAGGGAATATGGTGGTTGAATATGGTTTAAGTTGGCTAACTCTTGAACGTCCATACCTGAAATATAGGAAATGAGATAGATAGAATCGCCTTTCTGTACAGTATAAGTTTTGCCTTTGTAGGCACCTTTCTCAATTTTACTATAGTCTGGTTTATTTGTTTCTGGATCACGAGGGATAGTGAAATTTTGTTGCTGATAGTGTATTTCACGTGGTGAAATAGTAGTATTAGCTTTAAAATGATCATTTTCTGTTGATGTTCGCTGTACTTGGGGTTCCCAAGTATTGTTATTATTGTAAACAGGTTGGTATGTTCCCGGTGCAAGGTTACTGTTAGCATTGATGATTGGTGCTGGATTTTGTCCAGTACTACAACCTGCTATCACTAGAGTGACAAAAGGCAAAAGTAAAAATGGTTTTTTCATAAAAGATAAATCCTTATTTAATTAGAAAATAAGCGAATATTGCTAATACTATAACGCTCCAACCAATGATTTCAATAGAATGACGGATTTGAGCTGAAAAGCGTTGCCCACCCCAAGCAGAGAGTTTGGCAACTAATAAAAAACGTAATGTTCTAGATAATAAAGACATTAATATAAAAGGAAGAAATGCCATTTGTAAGGCACCTGCACAGATGGCAAAAATTTTATAGGGAATAGGGGCAAATCCTGCAACAAAGGCGACCAAAATGCCCCATTGTTGAAACCAGCTTACCGCAAGATCCCAAGCAGATTGATATCCCCATTGGTTGAGGTAATCTTTAATTAAATCAAAAGCATAATATCCGATAAGATACCCGACTATTCCCCCTACGGTAGAGGCTAAACCAGCATATAAGCCATAACGGAAAGCTTGATTGGGTTTTGATATTGCCATGGGAATGAGCATAATATCAACAGGTAACGGAAAGAAGATTGCCTCAATAAAACTGACCACGAGTAACCAGAATGTTGCCCAACGGTGCTTTGACCATTGGATTAATTTATCGTAGAGAGAACCAAAGAGCTTCATTCCGTTTCTCCTTTAACGAGAGGTACAAATTTTACTGTTTCTATGTTTTCGACTTGAAATTGCTGTTGATGACGGGTAATTCGCTTTAACATTTGATGATGTTGATCACCCACAGGTAGAACTAAACGTCCGCCATCAGCAAGTTGTTCGAGTAAGGCGTGAGGGATAGAGTTTGGGGCTGCAGTAACAATAATGGCATCAAAAGGTGCATACGCTAACCAGCCTTGCCAACCATCATCGTGTTTTAATGTGATATTGTAAAGATCGAGCTTTTTTAAACGGAGCATTGCTTGCCATTGTAGCTCCTTAATCCGTTCAACGCTAAATACTTGCTTTGCCAGTTTTGCTAGAATAGCAGTTTGATAGCCACAACCTGTACCAATTTCTAATACTTTATCTTGTTTATTTAGTTGCAAGAGAGACGTCATAAGTGCAACGGTATAAGGCTTTGAAATGGTTTGCCCGTGTCCAATGGGTAAGGAGATATTCTTACAGCTTTGGCGAGCAAAAACCGTTTCAATAAAGTTTGCCCGAGGGGTGTCATACATTACTTGTAGGACAGCTTGATCCTGAATGCCTTGAGCATACAGGGCTTCGATCATTTCCCGTTGTTCAACCGTTGACATAATCTTTCTTTATCGCTTATTTATCTAACCATTGTTGTAAATTGGCTAAAGAGTGATGGGCGGTCATATCAGCTTGAATAGGTGTTAATGAAACATAACCATTTGCAACGGCATGGAAATCCGTCCCTTCACTTGTATTTTCTGGTAGTCCAGCTGGACCAATCCAATAAATCACTTCATCACGAGGATCTTTTTGCTTGATAATTTCGCCTGCGGCTGCACGGTAGCCTAAACGTGTAACTTGCAATCCTTTGAGTTGATCATAGGGTAAGTCTGGTACATTAATATTCAAGATTTCTCGTGATTTTAGCACTGAAGTATGTAGTTTAGGGATAAGTTCACAGACCACTTGTGCAGCGGTATCATAATGTTGACGTCCATCAAGTGAAACGGCAATTGATGGTAAACCTAAATGGCGTCCTTCAAAGGCTGCCGCAACAGTACCTGAATACAGCACATCATCACCCATATTACAACCTGCATTAATGCCAGATACGACTAGGTCAACTTGCCCTGCTAAGATTTGATTCAAACCTAAATAAACACAGTCGGCAGGTGTGCCATTTAGACAGTAATCACCATTATCTAAATGACGAGGACGTAAAGGTTCAATCAAGGTCAGAGAATTTGATGCCGCACTGCGATTTCTATCTGGTGCGATAATGGTTACATCGGCAAATTTGCGTAAGTGGTAAGCTAATACTTGAATTCCTTCAGCGTGATAACCATCATCGTTACTTAATAAAATTCGCATAATTTTTCTCCTTCTTTTTTATTGAGTGATTGAATATGTTGTTAAACGATTAAGGCAATTTCACGCACTAAAGCCGTTGCATAACTACCTGTGGGTAAGAAAAACTGTAAGTTTAACCCATCGCTAGTAAATTGCCAGTCTAATTGTTGTGGTAGGCAAAGTGCCGCCCTTCTTGCACTTTTTACTCGTTCAAATTGCATTAATTTTAGCAAATTAGCATAAGGCATCACTAAATGTTGTTCATATTCGGGCAAACATTGTGGGGCATCATCACCGATTAGTGGTGCAGTGATATTCAGATCTTGTTGTTCTAAACGTTGTTGTAATTCGACTAAATTATTTTGCGTTTTATCTGCAATAAACCAACTTTGAGAGCCTTGTAATTGGAGAATATCATTTGGTAATACTTGACGAATTAATCCTTGTTCCAGCCGTGCGGAGAGAAGTTGGTTAAAGACTTCACTGCGTGCTGCGGAAAGATAAAAGCTACGTTTTTTTCGATCTTTAATTTTAATTTCACCTTTTGCCCAACGATAAGCTTGTGCTAGGTTATTGCCATTATGTCCAAAGCGTTGCTCGCCAAAATAATTTGGAAAGCCATAGATTTTGAGCGTTTCTAAACGTTGGACTAATTCTGGGGTAGCACTCAGATCTCTTAAGAGTAAGGAAAACCAATTCCCTTTTAGGCTGCCTATGCGAATTTTACGTTGATGGCGTGTTATAGCTAAAATTTCGATACCGTTTAGATTAAATTGGCTAAAATCGGGTGTTTCTTGTCTGGGTAAGTGTAAGCAGAACCATTGTTCAGTGATTGCGTGCCGATCTTTTAAGCCTGCATAACTGACAGACTTGGCTGGAATACCTGCAAATTGAGCTAATTTCTCGGCAACAAAGAGGGTATTACAATCTGTTTTTCGTACTTTTACTACAACGAATTCACCTTCACCACTAAAGGGATAGCCTAATTCTTCTCGCACTATAAAATCGCTAAATTGAGCTTTTAAACGAGCGGTTTGGCTTGGTTTTCCTTGTAAGTAAGCGAGTTGTTCTAACATTTTTTGCCCTTATTTTGCATTGGCAGGATATAGAAGAACAACTGCTTCACACGCAATTCCTTCACCACGTCCTGTGAAACCTAATTTTTCGGTTGTCGTTGCTTTAACATTAACTTGTTCTAAACTGCAGGTTAAATCCTGAGCAATACAAGCTCGCATTGCATCAATATGTGGTCGCATTTTTGGGGCTTGAGCGATAATGGTTAAGTCTATATTACCTACTTGATAACCTTTTGCTTGTACTTGTCGGTATGCTTCTTTTAATAATTCACGACTATCTGCACCTTTATAAGCGGGATCTGTATCAGGAAATAATTTCCCAATATCTCCTAGTGCCACAGCACCAAGTAACGCATCTGTAAGGGCATGTAGTGCAACATCGCCATCAGAATGGGCAAGTAAACCTTGATCGTAAGGAATTTGTACGCCGCCAATAATTAAAGGGGGAGTACCACCAAAAGCGTGTACATCAAAACCGTGTCCAATTTTTATCATATTTTATCTCGATGTTGTTGGGTTAAATAAAACTCTGCTAGGGCTAAATCTTCTGGACGTGTAATTTTTATATTATCACTTCGTCCGACTATCAATAAAGGTTGTAATCCATATTGTTCGATTGCTGAGGCATCATCAGTGATTTCTAATCCCTGATTTTTTGCTTGTTGTAATGCTTGTTTTAATAGTTTTGCAGGGAAGAATTGAGGTGTCAGAGCATGCCATAACTGATTGCGATCTTCTGTTTGCACAATTTTTTGTGTTAAATTCGAGCGTTTAAGGGTGTCAATCACTGGTGTTGCTAAAATTGCACCACTAGGGTTGGTTATTTTGATTAATTTATCTAGGTCTTGGTGAGTGATACAAGGGCGAGCGGCATCATGTACGAGAACCCAAGCCTTTTCATCTACGTTTTGCAAGGCGTTATAAACAGAGTCAGCTCGGCTATCACCACCTAGCACAACTTGAATTTTAGAATGTGGTAATAGGGTTAAAGTAGATAGATAAGGATCATTTTTCGCAACAGCTAAAATAATAGTATCAATATGAGGATAGTTTAAGAGTTGTTCTAGAGTATGTTCTAAAATCGTTTTATTGTGAATTTTCAGATATTGTTTCGGTTTATTTGCCTGCATACGAGAACCAATGCCAGCAGCAGGAACAATAGCAATAATTTTAGGTAAATTGCTTAGCGTAGAACAAGAAAAATCTGTTTTTAATTTCATTATTGTTTTGAACTAGATATAAGACGATAGAAAATTTCATTGGGCTTAATCATATCATAATTCTGTCTTGCTCGCTCTTCAACAGCACTACCATCTGCTTTTTTTAAGTCCATGATTTCTGCTCGTGAGAATTCATTTTCTTGTTTTAATTTTTCATTGATCACTTTTTGTTGATTAATTTCTTGTTGTACAGCTTGATAAGTTCTATATCCATTTTTACCAAACCATAGGTTATATTGAAACAGCACAAGAATACTCGCAAGTACTAAAATAAACAAACGCATTGTTTAATCCTATTGAATGAAAAATATTTTCTTTTTGAAAAGGGTAAAAGTAAAGGTACTCTGACTGTTAAGAGAAGAGTACGGTTATTATCATAACGATAATAACCGTGTTGATCAAAGATTAAGGATTACGTTTAAATTTACTGAAGTCAGGTTCACGTTTTTGATTAAAGGCGTTACGTCCTTCCTGTCCTTCTTCTGTCATATAAAATAACATAGTTGCATTACCTGCTAATTCTTGTAAGCCTGCTTGTCCATCGCAATCAGCATTGAGTGCAGCTTTAAGGCAACGAAGTGCGATTGGACTATTGCGTAATATTTCACGACACCAACGAACCGTTTCTTTTTCGAGATCAGCATATGGAACAACTGTATTCACTAACCCCATCTCTAAAGCTTCTTGTGCGTTATATTGACGACATAAGAACCAAATTTCACGTGCTTTCTTTTGCCCTACTATTCGAGCCATATATGAAGCACCAAAACCACCATCAAAAGAACCTACTTTAGGACCAGTTTGCCCAAAAATGGCGTTGTCAGCAGCAATAGTAAGATCACAGATCAGATGTAAAACGTGTCCACCACCAATCGCATAACCAGCAACCATTGCAATTACAGGTTTTGGACAGGTACGAATATCACGTTGGAAATCTAATACATTTAGGTGGTGTACACCTTGATCATCTTGGTAACCGCCGTAATCACCCCGTACTTTCTGATCGCCACCTGCACAGAATGCCTTTTCCCCTTGCCCTGTTAATACAATTACACCAATTTTTTCATCGAAGCGAGCATCAGAAAATGCTTGGATCATTTCTTTTACTGTTTGTGGACGAAACGCATTTCTAATATGTGGGCGATTAATGGTGATTTTGGCAATACCATCAGTCGATTTATGATATAAGATATCTTCATATCCTGCGCTATGATCTTGCCATTCAATAGGTGCATATAAAAGTTCTTCTTTTGGATATAGCATAAAAGTTCCTTATTTATTGAGATAATTAGCGGTAAAGCTCCAGTATTCTACGGTAGTTTACTTAAATTGCATATTTCATCTTGATAATCTTTGCAGTTTTTTTCAACTCGCTAACGTTAATGTAATGCCAACGTTAGTAAGTTGTTGACTTTCATTGATTAAATTTTGTTGAATTAATGGATTTTGCCTTAAATAGTCAACATCTACTTTTATTTCCCATTTTGTTGGATTTATACAATTTAATGTAATATTTTCACACCGTTTAGTCGCTTGGCGAGTGGTATTAAATAATACTGATAGACGAAATAAAATGAGAGCGGTAAGTACATCTTGGGAATGATAGCGATTAAAATGGGGAAGGTTATCAAGTTTGAATTCTTTTAAATGATAATGAGCGAATGTGGCAAGTAATTTTTGCTGTTCACTGTCAAAGCCCGGTAATGACATATTTTGGAGCAGATAAGCGGAATGGTATTGTAGATTTTCGTGGTTAATTACTAAGCCAATTTCATAAGTTTTTGCTGCATAAGATAATAGTTGTTCTATTTCAGTGAGAGTTTCAGGTTTTTGCCATTGCGTTACTTGTGGTATTAACTGTTTTAGCGTGTAGTCAACACGTTCACTTTGAAGAGTATCAAGATTAAATTGTTGTATGAGAGCATCAAGGGTACGTTGACGGATATCTTGTACGGCAAATTGTGTTTCAAAGGTATAAATGATCCCTTCACGTAAGGCACCAGATGAGTAACGCATACTCGCAATATTAAAGCAGTCAAAAATAGCCATTAAGATAGCTAAACCCGGAATGAAAACATCTACCCTATTTGGATTTAGCCCTGATAGTTGTAAATCGTTAAAATGTTTAACCTTGGTGGTTTCTTGAATTAACCAGGTTAAACCTTTTGCTGTGATTAAGCCGTCTTTAGCACCATTGGCAGTTAATACCTGACTCACCGTTTTGATCGTCCCAGATGAACCTAAAACATATTGCCAGCCTAATTGACAATATGCTTTTTGTAATGATGATAGTTTTTCTTTTGCTAATAAGTAAGCTTGTTGAAAATGGGTTTGGCTGATACAGCCATTAGTAAAAAAACGTTTCGCAAAACTTACACAGCCCATATGACAGCTTTCTGCTCGTAGTGGTGTAAAATTATCACCAATAACTAATTCTGTTGAGCCACCTCCAATATCAATCACGAATTTTCGTCCTTGTTCGGGTTGAGTATGAGATGCACCTGCATAGATAAGCCTTGCTTCTTGTTGTCCACTAACAATGTTAATTGGATAAGGAAAAACTTGGCTAGCTTGCTCTAAGAACTGTTGTTTATTTAATGCTCGACGTAAGGTATAAGTACCTATTACTTTAACATTTTCAGTAGGAAAGCCTTGTAAGCGTTTTGCAAAGAGTGCAAGGCAAGCAACACCACGATCTATCGCTTCTTGACTTAAAAAACGATCTTGATTTAATCCTTTGGCTAATTGGACTTTTTGTTTTAAGCGAGAAAGAATTTGCACTGAACCATTTACGATACGGGCTATAATCATATGAAAGCTATTCGAGCCTAGATCTATAATCGCAATTTCTCGGATATTATTTTGCATATTTTATCTCCCATAGATATTTTATCGTTCAAATTGATACAGTAAGTCAACAGCTTGATTTGTGCCAGAAACAGATTGAATATAAAGTTGTGGGAATAGGCGATACCGCAGTGTTAATTGTGCTAGTGGTTCAAACAAACCAATACCGTATTTAACTTGTAAGCGAGGTGTAATATAACCACTGACTATCACTTGCGATTTATCCCCACCACCTTGTGTTTCAAGGTTTAAATTCTGAATACCAAATGTTTCCCCTAATTTACCTACTAATTGGCTACTTTGTGCTAATCCTAAACCGATTAACGCCGTACCAACAGTATTATTTGCACCATTATCATCAGCAGCTAAAGAATGACCTGTTAATAAATAAGATAGTGCATTATCTTGTGACATTGCAGGATCAGAAAAAACAGATACCTGTGGTGATTCAGCTGATCCTGTTACTTTAATACCTGCAATCACATTATCTTCAATGGACTTAGGATTGCGGATTGCTTCTATATTGATGAATGGTTGTGATGGTAAACCAGAAAAACTAATTTGTCCTTTATTGATTAATAAATCTTGCCCAAAAGAAGTGTATCGACCTTGAATCAGGTTCACTTGTCCAAATAATCCGAGATTTTGCTGTTCTTGTCGTACATTTAAAATACCACTGATATAACTTTTTAAGCCATAGGCATTAATTTTTACTTCTTTCTCAATATTCACTTGAATATTAGCTCGTAGTGCCATTTCATTTGTTTTGCTTGCAGGCGGTTGATTATTTTTATTTAAGATAACCTCATCACTACTAACTTTAACAGCACTTTCTGGAAGTTGGTTGATATTGATATTACCAGTTGGAATATTAACCTGCCCAGTTAAGTTGAGTAATTTAGGTGTTGCTTGAATTTGAATATTTGGGCTAACAGATAAGTTTGCAAAAGGTAAAATTGCTAATTGAAATTTTTGAGCATTGATCTTGAGATTACTATACCAATCAGAAGATTTTGACCAACCTGCATCACCAACGAGGTTTAATTGATCCTCTTTGTTAGAGATAATTTTGCCGTTAATTTTAGATTGATTGCCATTAAAAGTTAAATTTAATTGCCCCTTCTTAATATCAAAAGGTAGGGATTGGAGAGAAGCTTGTAGATGGTTTAAATCGATAGTTCCATACAGTAATGGATTAAGTAGTGAACCTGTAAATTTTAGTTGACTATTTAATTCACCTTTCAGTTTTTCATTTTTAAATAATAATGGTTGGAGAAAATCTAATTTTAGCCCGCTAAGTTGCAATGTACCATTTAGGTTTCGTTGTTTTTCTAAATCATCGATTTGGATTTGGCTATTTAATTTTCCTTGTTGGTTGAGATTAAGGATTGCTTGTAAGGATAAATTATTATCCGCCAGTTTACTGTGGAGATTGATTTGATCGAATTTAAAATTGATTGTCCGATAATTTAATTTTTGTTTTAAGTGAATTGTTGAACTAGTAAAGTCTAGGTTTAAGTTTGCGGGTTTCTGTTTAAACCAAGCGACATTACCTGCTAGATTAAAATTTCCTAATAGCGAAGTATCGCTAGGTAGAAATTTTTGTAGAAAATGTAGGTTTGCATTTTGGCTAATAAATTCTATTTTTCCTTCTTGTCCTAAAATCAGGGGTTGTGGAAAGCACAGTGGTAAACTTTGGTTTTTCCAGCAATGGGCAGAAATAGTGGTAAGTTGTTGTTGATTATTGTAAGTCAGATCAATGATTTGATTATTATTGAATAACCCCACAGGAGTGGTTAAATTTGCATTCAGGAGTTTGCCTTGCCAACGTTGTTGTGGTTGATCAAAACGACCTTGTAAGTCTAAATTTAAGCTAATAGGCGATCCTTTAAGATTGAGCGTTAAGCTGTGTTGTTGTTCATTACCTTGTGCCTGTAATTTGATCTGGCTTAAATTCAGTGTATTGCCATAAAGAAAGTTATTCGCCTGAAGGTCCAATTTTCCTGCAATTTGATTTTGCTGGTGATTAATATCACTTGTTAAATGAAAATTTTGTAATGAAAATTGTTGAAAACGTAAGTTATTGCCTTGTAAATCTGCTATCAAGATAGGATTAAATAACTGTCCTTGAAGTTTTAAAGTACCATTTAAAGTCGCAGTAAGATGCGGAATTAAGCCAGTTAAATTTGGTGCATTAATTTTTGCTAAGAAATCGGAGTTTTTACCTAAATGCCCTTTAAAATAGAGATGATTATTGCCGTAATATAGATCTAAACCAGTGGTATTAAGTAATACTTGTGGTGGTGTTACGTTTAAATTCCCTGTTAATAGTAAAGGTTTATGGTTGAATACCCCTTTGAGATGAATATCATCAAGTGTTAATTGCAGGTTTTGATGTTCAATGGTACCTGCTACCTTGACTTCACCAGACAAGGTTGATTGCCAAGACTTGGTGTTAAGGTAATCTTCAAGATGTAATTGATCTGGTTTTAAATTTGCTCGCCAATGAATCGTCTTTTCCCAGTCAATCTTGCCATCAAGTTGTAAACTTCCTCGTAAAGCCTTTATATTCGCTTGTGTGATTTGAAAAAAGGTTGGTGTACCTTCCCCATTGATATTAAGGGTTAGCTTAGGGCTGTATAATCCTGCAACTTGCCCAGTTAAATTAAGTTGATATTTTAATAGGTTACCAGTGAGATTGAGATCTAGATTAGTCAGGTGTAATTGGTCAGTTTTCGGATCTTGTTTTGGTTGTAATTGCAGTGGGTAATGTGCTTGTTTTATGTTTAGGCGTAAATTAAAAGGGGTACGCTCTTGGTTTAAATTAATAACGGTGTCTAGTGTTAAATCTGCAAGACCACTAGTAGCAAGGTGTAATTTGGATTGCCCTATCAAATTTCCTGTTGCTGAAAGCTTAATTGTACTAGCAGGAATCTGTTGTTGATCAGGTAAAGCGAGTTGGTTGCGTTGTAATAGTTGGTTTAATTCCTCTGTGGTATGCCCTGTTACAGCCAATTCAAAGGGAAAAGATGAACTAAATTGTGCGTTACCATTTATTGTTAAATTACCAATTGGGCTGAAGGCTGCCAGTGTGATATTTTTAATTTGCTCTGGGGTTGCAGCAAGATTAAGTTGTAATCTATCAAGGATAAAAGGTGAAGCGGTTGGATCAGGGTAATATTGCCAATTTTCTCCTTGTATCTTTTCAAGAGTAATTGCAAAAGGTAATTTAACACTGCTTGTTGGCGATAACAGTGGTTGAGTTAATTGTTCTTTTAGTTTATTCCAATCTAAAGGGGAATCTAGACGAGTAGCTTGTGAACTCGTTACTTTGTTAGATGTAGCCTGAATAAAGGTTAGCCCTTGAATAATTGTAGGGGCTATATATATCCCTTCTTGATCACCCGTTTGAACAGCTGTTTCAAAATGTTTTAGCTTTAATTGGCGCTGGTTAAGATTAAGGGATAACTGGTTTATCTCTAATTGATTGAGAGTAATAGAGGGTAGCTTGATTACTTTCTGCTGATCTTCTGGATTCGCTGCAGTTTCTGTAGTATTAACAGTATGAATATCAATCTGCGGTTGTTGTAAGCTTATCCGCTTAATACAGAGATGCTGGTTTAAAAGGCAGGAAAAATCTATTTGTAAATCCGCTGTCGCAAGTTGGATATTAAAATCCTCGCTGTGATAGCGTAGATCTTGTATCTGCAGCCCCTGTTGTAAGTTACCAGTTACCTGTTTAATACTAAGATCATTAATCCAATAAGTCGCAAGTTTTATTAATCCACGTTGCCCTACACCTGTACTAAGTAAAAATGAACTGGTGATACCAAAGAATAAAAAAAGTAAAAAAATAATCCACATACAACGATGCCATAAAGTATGTTTTTTTTTCACTTGCGTATTTTTTTCTTTTTCTACCACTGTTGGATCTTGGCTCTCTTTCTTCATTTTTTGTCCTAATTAGTTATAACTCTGCCCCTAAACCAATATAAAATTCAACATTTTTATTTTTGTGTCGTTGAGTATTAACTGGGGTAGCCACATCAAATTTTACTGCTCCAATCGGGGTATGCCAGCGAACACCAACACCAGCACCTTTGCGTAAATTTTTAGGCGAAAAATTATTCGCTGCGAAACCTGCATCGTAATAGATCGCTCCCCACCATTTTGGTAAGAGTTGATATTGATATTCTAAACTTGCAGTAAATAGTCGTGTACCACCAATTAATTTCCCATTATGGTTTCTTGGAGCAATACTATTATATGAATAACCACGAATACTGCGATCACCACCAGCGAAGAAACGTAAGGTTGGTGGGATTTTATCAAAGTTATTTGTGGCTAAATAACCTAATGATGCTCGCGTAATGAGGCGATGTTTGGTCGCAAAAGTACGCAACCAAGTCGTTGATGCTTGCAGTCGATAAAAATTAATATCCGATTTCCATAATTTTTGCCCGATATCAAGCTGAATTTTCTGTGAATCTCCCCAAGTTGGGAATAACCCACCACGAATACGAGTACGGTTGAATCCGATTGTTGGGTAGATAAGCATACTTTGTTCCGTCAGACCACCCTGTGTAAAATTATCACGTCTGACTTTCACACCAGCAAATGTTTGCCAGCCGTTTTCTCTATTCCAATAGCGTAAAGTTGCTAAAGTCAAAGCTTGTGTTTTGGTATCTTTATCTCGCTCTCTTTCGCCACCAATAGCAATTTCATAATAGTAGTTAAGAGGGTTTTTGGATAAGGGGATTTGATATAGCATCTCGATAGTTTGTTTCGGAGATGAAAGATACAAATTTGATGAAAAACTTTGCCCTCGACTATTAATCCATGGTTTTTTCCAACCAAATTGTAAACGAGGACCTATATCTGATGCATAGCCAATCCCTATTTCATAACGATTTTTAGGACGAGGTTGCATTAACACTTTTAAATTAATCAGATCGTTAGGTTGAATACTCGGTTGGACAACAACGGAACGAAACCAGTTAGTTGAAGAAAAATCTGCGGTTAATTTAGAAATATCTTGTAAAGAATAGGGATCACCACTTTTGATTTGTAACATATTAGTTAAGTAATCGTCACGGATTTGTGCACCTTCAAAAGTAATTTTTCCATATTTATAGCGATTGCCGCTATTAAAAACTAATTGCCAGTAAGCAGCGTGTTTATCAGGATTCACTTCTAATTGATGGCGTTCAAATTTAGCATTGAAATAACCTAGACTGACAGCCGTTTTTTTTAAATTATCTTTGTAATTTTCATAAGTTTCTTGGTTTAAAATCGTGCCTTTCTGAGGAATATCTTTTAATAGTGCTTGGAAGATAGGATTGTCTTTGGCCTCACCTTCTAGTTTGATATTAATTGCTGCAATACGGACAGGTTCCATTAATTTGACTGTTGCAATTAATACGCCAGTTGTTTTCGTTTTTGGGTGAAGTGTAAATTCAATTCTACTATTAAAATAACCTAATGCACGTAGTGCTTGATCAATATTTTCACTGACTAGCTGGCGATAACGTTCAGAATCTTCTGCATCAGTGGTGTTTAATGCAGCAAGATATAACTTAACATTATTATTAAGATCTTGATTATTAATGCCTTGTACTTTTAGTTCTACGGTGTAATTTTGTGTTTGCAGATTTTTTAGAGAATCAAAAGTGAGAGTTTCTTGGCTTGAATGATACGTGGTAGTGAATCCAGCTATAGGTGTTATTGTCAGAAAGAAAGTGCAAGAAAGCATATAAAGTAACGAATTATGCCGCATTTTATTTGAATCCTTATCAGTAAGTGACAATCTCTTTCTACTGGAATGGTTATATCAAAGAGGTAAGTATAATAACGATAAAATCTCTAGTAAATTATTATTTTAAAAAGAAGAGGTTAGGGAAAATTGATTGCTGCTGTTTGCGTCTCACTAAGCTATCAAATAACCGCTATTGCTAGCGGTAAACAATGTTGAATTAACGTTGTAGCCAATTAAGCGGATTATATGGTACTCCTTTATGACGAATTTCAAAGTAAAGGGCGGTTTGATCTTGTCCACCGCTACTGCCAACTTCAGCAATTTTTTGTCCTGCGGTAACGTAATCCCCTATTTTTACATCAATCGCCTGATTATAGCCATAAATTGTCATATCATTTTTACCATGAGCGATAACGACAACTAGACCATAACCTTGCAACCAATTAGCTAAAATGACTCGTCCAGATGCAATAGCAGTAACAGGGCTACCTTGAGGTGCTTGAATGACAATACCTTTCCAACGTAATTCGCCAATTTGTGTTTGGTTGAAGTAATGTAGGATAGTGCCTTTTACTGGGCGAGGATATTGCTGTTTAGCGATACCTAGTCCTTGTTCAGAATCATGTTTAAGTTTTGCTTCTTGGGTTGAACTTTCAATTTGAATAGTTAATTGTTGTTCATTTTTTCGTAGTGTTTCTAGACGTTGTTGATCTTGTTCTAAATTATTATTTAATTTTATCAAGGTTTGTTCTCTCTGCTGCCGCAGTTGTTCTAAATTAAGCTTTTTATTTTGTTGTTGTGTAATGTTTTGTTGCTGTTGAGTTTGTTGTTGAATTAATAATAAACGTTGTTTTTCAAGATGCTGTTTATCTTGGTTTAATTGTTGTAATAATGATAATTTAACTTGGTTAAAAGTAGCATAATATTGTTTGATACGTTCGCTTGAACGTGCATTTTCTGAGAATAATTTCTCAATTAATGAAGGATTAAGATTTTGTTGATAGGCGGTGGTAATAAGTAAGCCTAATTGTTCTTTTTGTTGTTGTATTTTTGCTTCTAACTTTTTAATTTTATTCTGATTTTCTTGAATACTTGATTTTAGCTTTTCAAGTTGTTGTTGTTGCTGTTGTAGTTGTTTAATCGTTTGATTGATTTGTTCTTCTTGAAATTGAAGGGCTTGTAACAAAAATTGTTGTTGTTTTTTCTGTTCTGAAATTTTTTGTTGTTGTTGGGTTAGTTGTAATTTGAGTTGTGCCAAATTTTTATCTGCTTCATCAGCGAAACTCAGATGAGAAAAGCAAAAAATGATAATAGTGAAGATCCCTGATAAAAAGATAGATTTTTTATCTCTTGCTTCTTTTTTATTCATAGAAGATTGACAAGGCAATATCGGTAAAATTGAGCGAAATAATATCATAAATTAGCTTTATTTTCTTTTGATTAAGATGGTTTATTGTAGGTGTTTTTTTGCGAAAGATCAGCAAACAAGGATAATTACACTGAAAACTATTTAAAAAAAAGTGGTTTTTTGTTATAAAAGGCGACAGTTTTTTTGAGTTATTTTTAGGAGAAAATTATGAAATTAGTATTTATCCGTCATGGTTTAAGTGAATGGAATGCGTTAAATCTTTTCACAGGTTGGCGTGATGTAAATCTTAGCGAGAAAGGTATTGAAGAAGCAAAAGTTGCTGGTAAAAAATTAAAAGAAGCGGGTTTTGAGTTTGATATTGCATTTACTTCAGTTTTAACTCGTGCTATTAAAACCTGTAATATCGTACTAGAAGAATCTAATCAATTATGGGTGCCACAAATTAAAACTTGGCGTTTAAATGAACGTCATTATGGTGGTTTACAAGGCTTGAATAAAAAAGAAGCGGCTGAAGAACATGGTGATGAACAAGTACATATTTGGCGTCGTTCTTATGATGTTTTACCACCAGCATTAGCAAAAGATGATCCAAATTCTGCACATAATGATCGCCGTTATAAACATTTATCAGCAGATGTTGTTCCTGATTGTGAAAATTTAAAAGTGACTTTAGAACGTGTATTACCTTTCTGGGAAGATCAAATAGCACCAGCCTTATTGGATAAAAAACAAGTTTTAGTTGCTGCTCATGGAAATTCTTTGCGTGCGTTAGCAAAACATATTGAAGGTATTTCAGATGAAGGGATTATGGATTTAGAAATACCAACAGGGCAACCGTTAGTCTATGAATTAGATGATAATTTGAAAGTAGTGAAAAAATACTACTTATAAAATTAAGAATGACTGAATAAAAACACTTTCTAGATCGCATAGAAAGTGTTTTTTACATAAAAAAACGTATAAAAACGAATTTCTATCTAGGTTTAGATTGTTTAATAGGGTAAAGTGCGGTTATACTTATACTACTTTTTTGTCAGTGGAAACGAGAATAAAGATTTATGGATGTATTAATTCCAAAAGTAATAGCTTTCGCAACACAGCATTTAGTACTAGTTGGTGCGTGGGTTATTGTTTTTTTTGCCACAATTTTTGTTTTTATCAAAGAAGCACTTTCTAGTGTAAAAGAAATTGATAATCAAGGTTTAACATTCTTGGTAAATAAAGAAAATGCAGTAGTAATTGATATTCGTTCATTAGATGAATTTAACCAAGGACATATTGCTGGTAGTTATCAATTTTTACCTACGGATATTAAAAACCGTAATATTGGTAAAATTGAGCAGTATAAAGAAAGACCTGTTATTGTGGCTTGTGCAAATGGTTTTAATGCACGTGGTATTGCACAGGAATTGTATAAACAGGGCTTTACTCACGTTTATAATTTAAAAGAAGGTATTACTGGCTGGCGTGTTGCAAGTTTACCTTTAGTTAGAAAACATTAATTTACATTTTTTATTAATCTCATTTAATAAGGATTTAGAATATGGCTAAAAAAAATAAAGCTGAAGCAGCAAAAGGTGCATCTAAAGAGAAAAAACAACAAGAAGAAGCTGTTGTAGTAAAAGAAGAAGTTGCTGCAACTACTGAGCAACCTGAGGCACAGCAAGAACAAGCTCAGCCAGTATTGCAAATTCAGCGTATTTATGTAAAAGATGTGTCTTTTGAAGCACCTCATTTACCTCATTTATTCCAACAAGAATGGAAACCACAACTTAAGTTTGATCTAAATACTGAGACAAATCAATTAGCTGAAGATCTGTATGAAGTGGTTTTAAACCTTTCTGTTGAAACAACTTTAGAAGATAGTAATGAAGTTGCATTCTTATGTGAAGTGAAACAAGCGGGTGTCTTTACAGTAAGTGGTTTTGATGATATTCAGTTAGCACATTGCTTAATTTCACAATGCCCAAATACTTTATACCCTTATGCTCGGGAATTAATTTCTAACTTAGTTAACCGTGGTACATTCCCTGCATTAAACTTATCTCCTGTGAATTTTGATGTTCTATTTATGGAATATTTACAACGTCAACAGGCAGAAGCAGAAGAAGCTGAAAAAGCACAATAAGGTTAGAGACATTTACTATTATTAAGTCGATTTCTGTTACACTAAAGGCACCTTGATGGTGCCTTTATTTTTTATTTGCTTATGAGGTAGGTATGTCAAATAATCAACTAATTCAGCAAACTACAATGGTTAATATGGAAGGAAAACAACCTATTACTGTATTAGGTGCAGGTTCTTATGGTACAGCATTAGCAATTACCTTTTCTAGAAATGGTTTTCCAACCATATTATGGGGGCATAATCCGCAAGAAATTGAAAAATTATCAAAGGAACGAGAAAATGCTCGTTTTTTACCAGGAGTGGTGTTTCCAGAAGCACTTCAATTAGAAACGAATTTAGTCACTGCATTACATTGTTCAAGAGATATTTTAATTGTTGTACCAAGCCATGTTTTTTCTGAGGTGTTACATCAAATTAAACCTCATTTAACTAAAAAGCATCGGATAATTTGGGCAACTAAAGGCTTAGAACGTGATACAGGACGTTTATTGCAAGATGTTGTTGAAGAGATTTTGGGAAAACGTCATCCATTAGCTGTTTTATCAGGCCCTACTTTTGCGAAAGAGTTGGCTTTGGGCTTACCCACAGCAATAACATTAGCTGCTAATGATCAACATTTTGCACAGCAGTTTCAAGCCAGAATTCATTGTAGCAAGCATTTTCGGGTTTATTTGAATCAAGATATGATTGGAGTGCAGTTGGGTGGTGCAATTAAAAATGTCATTGCGATTGGTGCAGGTATTTCAGATGGTATAGGATTTGGTGCGAATGCTCGGACTGCCTTGATTACAAGAGGGATTGCTGAAATTTCACGTTTAGGCGAAAGTTTAGGGGCGAACCAAGCGACTTTTATGGGAATGGCTGGATTAGGTGATTTGATATTGACCTGTACAGATAATCTCTCACGTAATCGTCGTTTTGGTTTAATGTTAGGCCAAGGGTTAACAACTGCACAAGCATTAGATGAAATAGGTCAAGTTGTTGAAGGCTTTTATAATACAAAAGAAACGTTATGTTTAGCCCAACGACAAGGTGTGGAAATGCCAATAACTGAACAAATTTATCAAGTGCTATTTTGTGGTAAACCAGCTCACGAAGCAGCAATAACATTATTGGGACGAGAGAAAAAATTGGAATAATAAGATTTATTTATCTTATTTAATAGTATTGTAACTGCTGTATTGATCTAATCAGTGGTATTTTTTAATTCTGAGAGAGGCATAAATGTCGGGATTAATAGGACAAATTTGGCAACATATTCGACAAGAAGCTACATTATTGGTTGAACAAGAGCCGATCTTAGGTAGTTTTTTTCACTCAACTATCTTGGCTCATCAACAATTAGAGCAAGTATTAAGTTATATTTTAGCCAATAAGCTTTCAAATCCAATTATGCAAGTCATTTCATTAAAAGAGATTATTGATGAAGCATATCGAACTTATCCTGAACTTGTAGAATTTGCTGCTTGTGATATTCAAGCTGTAAGAGAGCGGGATCCTGCCGTATCAATGTGGTCAACACCATTATTATATTTAAAAGGTTTTCACGCATTACAAAGTTATCGTATTACCCATTATTTATGGCAACAAGGAAGAAAAGCTTTAGCGATCTATTTACAAAATCAAATTTCAGTGGCATTTGATGTTGATATCCATCCTGCAGCTAAAATTGGATATGGTATTATGCTTGATCATGCAACAGGTATTATCATAGGTGAAACCTCAATTATTGAAAATAATGTATCTATCTTACAAAATGTAACTTTAGGGGGCACAGGAAAAGAAAGTGGAGATCGGCATCCTAAAATTCGTGAGGGGGTGATGATTGGAGCTGGTGCGAAAATATTAGGGAATATTGAAATAGGGCGTTATGCAAAAATTGGTGCAGGTTCAGTCGTATTACATCCAGTTCCAGAATACAGCACGGCAGCAGGCGTTCCAGCAAAAGTGATTAGCTTGAATAAGCATACCCATCCAGCTTTTGAAATGAATCAATATTTTGATGATCATAATAAATAAAATTTATTTAATATTAATTTTATAGGAATATCTAAAAAGATTTTTTATCACTTCTATTAAAAATAAGTTTATTGGTCAGCTTGAAAATATTTATTTCCCTAACTCTAAGATTGACAAGTATAGGTTTGTATTCTAAAATCCAACGTCCACTTTCTTTATGGGTGGATATTTTTTAAACATTCAATAGTGAATAACATTAAACTGGAGCTTTTTAATGGCAACTATCAACCAGCTAGTACGCAAACCGCGTGTGAAGAAGGTTGTAAAAAGCAACGTTCCTGCACTAGAAGCATGTCCGCAGAAACGTGGCGTGTGTACTCGTGTGTACACTACTACACCTAAAAAACCGAATTCAGCATTACGTAAAGTATGTCGTATTCGTTTAACTAATGGCTATGAAGTAACCTCTTATATTGGTGGTGAAGGTCATAACTTACAAGAACACTCCGTTGTATTAATTCGTGGCGGTCGTGTTAAAGACTTACCTGGTGTGCGTTATCACACCGTACGCGGTGCATTAGACTGTGCAGGCGTAAAAGATCGTAAACAAGGTCGTTCTAAATACGGCGTGAAGAGACCTAAAGCTTAATGGAACTCCGTTAAGTAAGGCCAAACGTTTAACTTAGTACCCTTGAATAGTAAACCATGACTCCAGCAATAGAGTTTTGGATAACCTGAAGATTTAATATACGGAGAAAAAGCCATGCCACGTCGTCGTGTGATTGGTCAACGCAAGATCCTTCCAGATCCAAAGTTCGGATCAGAATTACTTGCAAAATTTATTAATGTTTTAATGGTAGATGGTAAAAAATCTATCGCTGAAACTATCGTTTATAACGCATTAGATACTTTAGCTCAACGTACTGGTAAAGAGCATTTAGAAGCATTTGAAGCGGCATTAGAAAATGTACGTCCAACAGTAGAGGTTAAATCTCGTCGTGTTGGTGGTTCTACTTACCAAGTACCAGTAGAAGTGCGTCCAGTTCGCCGCAATGCTTTAGGTATGCGTTGGATTGTAGAAGCTGCGCGTAAGCGTGGTGATAAATCAATGGCATTACGCCTTGCGAATGAATTATCAGATGCTGCTGAAAACAAAGGTGCAGCGGTGAAAAAACGTGAAGACGTTCATCGTATGGCAGAAGCTAATAAGGCTTTCGCACATTACCGTTGGTAATTTTTATGATCGCCTTGCAGGCTTGGTTTCTACAAGCCTGCATTTATTCCTAATTTTAAAAGCCTAGCGAGAGGAAATAATCGTGGCACGTACAACTCCTATTGAGCGTTATCGTAATATCGGTATCAGCGCTCACATCGACGCAGGTAAAACAACTACCACTGAACGTATTCTTTTTTATACTGGTGTAAGTCACAAAATTGGTGAGGTGCATGATGGTGCAGCTACCATGGACTGGATGGAACAAGAACAAGAGCGTGGTATTACAATTACTTCTGCGGCAACAACTTGCTTCTGGCAAGGTATGTCAAAACAATTCCCACAACACCGCATTAATATCATCGACACTCCGGGACACGTTGACTTCACAATTGAAGTAGAGCGTTCTATGCGTGTACTTGATGGTGCAGTAATGGTTTACTGTGCAGTAGGTGGTGTTCAACCTCAATCAGAAACCGTATGGCGTCAAGCAAATAAATATAGTGTTCCACGTATTGCGTTTGTCAATAAAATGGACCGTACTGGTGCTAACTTCTTACGTGTTGTTGAACAAATTAAAACCCGTTTAGGTGGGGTTGCGGTACCAATCCAATTACCTATCGGTGCGGAAGATAATTTTAGAGGTGTGATCGACCTATTAAAAATGAAAGCGATCAACTGGAATGAAGCAGATCAAGGTATGACTTTTACCTATGAAGATATTCCAGCCGATTTACAAGATTTAGCTGAAGAATGGCATCAAAACTTGATTGAAACCGCAGCTGAAGCTTCAGAAGAGTTAATGGAAAAATACCTAGGTGGTGAAGAATTAACTGAAGAAGAAGTTAAAACTGCATTACGTCAACGTGTGTTAGCGAATGAAATTATTCTAGTAACTTGTGGTTCCGCCTTTAAAAATAAAGGTGTTCAAGCAATGCTTGATGCGGTTGTAGAATATTTACCAGCACCAACAGACGTACCAGCAATCAAAGGTATTCATCTTGACGAAACTGAAGGTGAGCGTCATGCAAATGATGATGAACCATTTGCAGCATTAGCATTCAAAATTGCAACTGACCCATTTGTAGGTAACCTAACCTTCTTCCGTGTATATTCTGGGGTGGTAAACTCTGGTGATACCGTCATGAACTCAGTAAAACAAAAACGTGAACGTTTCGGTCGTATTGTACAAATGCACTCTAACAAACGTGAAGAAATTAAAGAAGTTCGTGCTGGAGATATTGCGGCTGCAATTGGTTTGAAAGATGTTACTACAGGTGATACTTTATGTGATGTTAGCAACCCAATTATCCTTGAGCGTATGGAATTCCCTGAGCCAGTAATCTCGGTAGCGGTAGAACCAAAAACAAAAGCTGACCAAGAGAAAATGGGGATCGCATTAGGGCGTTTAGCACAAGAAGACCCTTCATTCCGTGTTCATACTGATGAAGAGTCAGGACAAACCATTATCTCAGGAATGGGTGAGTTACACTTAGATATCATTGTTGACCGTATGCGTCGTGAATTTAAAGTAGAAGCGAATATCGGTAAACCTCAAGTTGCTTATCGTGAAACTATCCGTACTACTGTTAAAGATGTTGAAGGTAAACATGCAAAACAATCTGGTGGTCGTGGTCAATATGGTCATGTTGTTATTGACTTATATCCATTAGATCCAGAAGGCCCGGGTTATGAATTCGTGAATGAAATCAAAGGTGGGGTAATTCCAGGTGAATATATTCCTGCGGTAGATAAAGGAATTCAAGAACAACTTAAATCTGGTCCTTTAGCAGGTTATCCTGTGGTTGATATCGGTGTACGTTTACATTTCGGTTCTTACCATGATGTTGACTCATCTGAATTAGCATTTAAATTAGCGGCATCATTAGCGTTTAAATCAGCATTCGGACGTGCAAATCCAGTATTACTTGAACCAATTATGAAAGTTGAAGTAGAAACTCCGGGTGAGTATGTTGGGGATGTAATCGGTGACTTAAGTCGTCGTCGTGCGCTTGTAAGTGGTCAAGAAAGTAACGAATTTGTAACCAAAATTAATGCGGAAGTTCCACTTTCAGAAATGTTTGGTTATGCAACAGACCTTCGTTCACAAACACAAGGTCGTGCTTCTTACTCAATGGAACCATTGAAATATGCTGAAGCACCAGCAAATGTTGCTGCTGCAGTAATTGAAGCACGTAAATCAAAATAATTTTTATTAGAGGACTAAGTATCAGGAATGATACTTAGTCTGACAGACAATAATAAATTTATTTTATATATTATTTTCACAGCTAAAATTGTGATAGTTAAATTAAACAAAATCTATATACCATAGTGGTGTGTAGAATTAATATTAAGGAAACTTAATCGTGTCTAAAGAAAAATTTGAACGTACAAAACCGCACGTTAACGTGGGTACAATCGGCCACGTTGACCATGGAAAAACAACTTTAACTGCAGCAATTACTACTGTATTAGCAAAACACTACGGTGGTGCTGCACGTGCATTTGACCAAATTGACAATGCACCAGAAGAAAAAGCGCGTGGTATCACCATCAACACTTCACACGTTGAATACGATACCGAAACTCGCCACTATGCACACGTTGACTGTCCGGGACACGCTGACTATGTAAAAAACATGATTACTGGTGCAGCACAAATGGACGGTGCTATCTTAGTAGTAGCAGCAACTGATGGTCCTATGCCACAAACTCGTGAGCACATCTTATTAGGTCGCCAAGTAGGTGTACCATACATCATCGTATTCTTAAATAAATGCGATATGGTTGATGATGAAGAGTTATTAGAGTTAGTTGAAATGGAAGTACGTGAGCTTCTTTCTCAATATGACTTCCCGGGTGATGATTGCCCAATCGTTCGTGGTTCAGCGTTAAAAGCGTTAGAAGGCGAAGCAGAGTGGGAAGAAAAAATTCTTGAGTTAGCAAACCACTTAGACACTTACATTCCAGAGCCAGAGCGTGCGATTGACCAACCATTCTTATTACCAATTGAAGACGTATTCTCAATCTCAGGTCGTGGTACTGTAGTAACAGGCCGTGTAGAGCGTGGTATTATCCGCACGGGTGATGAAGTTGAAATCGTTGGTATCAAAGAAACTACAAAAACTACTGTAACAGGTGTAGAAATGTTCCGTAAATTACTTGACGAAGGTCGTGCAGGTGAGAACATTGGTGCATTATTACGTGGTACAAAACGTGAAGAAATCGAACGTGGTCAAGTATTAGCGAAACCGGGTTCAATCACACCACACACAGATTTTGAATCAGAAGTTTACGTATTATCAAAAGAAGAAGGTGGTCGTCACACCCCATTCTTCAAAGGTTACCGTCCACAATTCTATTTCCGTACAACTGACGTAACAGGTACGATTGAATTACCAGAAGGTGTTGAGATGGTAATGCCGGGTGATAACATCAAGATGACTGTAAGCTTAATCCACCCAATTGCGATGGATCAAGGTTTACGTTTTGCAATCCGTGAAGGCGGACGTACTGTTGGTGCGGGTGTTGTTGCTAAAATTATCAAATAATTGATATTTACAATGAATAGAAAGGGAGCTTTTAGTTCCCTTTTTTATTATTTTTTGTATATATCAAATGAGAAATATTGAAAGATTATAATAAAAAATTATTGTATAAAACTTAGCATTTATTAAGCATTTGATGATAGCTTTTTATTCTGCTTGGAAATGGATTAAAAGAAAAGAATTAAGACTTTCTTTATATAATATGAGGTAGGTGAAGTAGGTTATATTTAACTATTAATTATAACTATTTATATACAAGCGTTAATTTTTAATATGAAAGCAAAAAATAAAATGCTAAAATTTGCAGTTCTAAAAATAAGTTTATGTTATAAGCCTGAATAAGGCATTAGTCGATAGGTCAGCTATGAGTACAGAAGTTGATAAAAAGAAAATTTCACATGAGTCGGCAAGTGAAAGTAAAGGAAAAAATGGTCTATTATGGTTTTTATCTTTAGTTTTAATTGCTGTATCTGCCGTTGGTAACCTTTATTATGCTGATAGATTTTCTATAGCTATTCGTATAGTGGGAGTAGTTGTATTATTAGCAATCGCATTGTTGTTACTGGCATTCACAACACAAGGCACTAAAGCCAGAGTTTTTTTGAAAGAGTCTCGTATTGAGTTAAGGAAAATTATTTGGCC
Organism: Mergibacter septicus; assembly: GCF_003265225.1. Lineage (NCBI taxonomy): Bacteria > Pseudomonadati > Pseudomonadota > Gammaproteobacteria > Pasteurellales > Pasteurellaceae > Mergibacter > Mergibacter septicus. The sequence goes on from NZ_CP022013.1 coordinate 247,156, forward strand.
AGCACGCTCTGAGGCAACCCAAACAACTTTTATTGTAATGGGGGTAACAGTTGTTACTTCATTAATATTGTGGGGGCTAGATTCCATTATTGTTAGTTTAATTAATTTTATCACCAGTTTGAGGTTCTAAATATGAGTGAAAATTCACCTAAAAAACGTTGGTATGTGTTACAAGCTTTTTCAGGTTTTGAAGCGAGAGTAGCAATGACGTTAAAAGAATATATCAAACTGAATCAAATGGAAGAGCAGTTTGGTGAAGTTCTTGTCCCAACAGAAGAAGTTGTTGAAAATGTTGGTGGTAAACGTCGTAAGAGTGAGCGTAAATTCTTTCCTGGTTATGTTTTAGTACAAATGGAAATGAATGATGATACTTGGCATTTAGTACGCAGTGTGCCTAGAGTGTTAGGATTTATCGGTGGTACAGCAGATAAACCTGCACCAATTTCAAATAAAGAAGCGGAGCTTATTCTTAATCGTTTAGAACAAAATAGTGATAAACCAAGACCGAAAACGATGTTTCAACCAGGTGAAGAAGTCCGGGTTAAAGAAGGTCCATTTATGGACTTCAATGGTACTGTTGAAGAAGTTGATTATGAGAAAAGTCGTCTTAAAGTCTCTGTCTCTATCTTCGGGCGTGCAACACCTGTTGAATTAGAATTTAGTCAAGTAGAAAAAAATAGTTAAAGTTTATACTAAAATTTAGTCTTTAAATTTTAGTTATAATTGTTTTTTATGCTTGAAAGTTAAACGTCAATTCATTAGAATGGCGTGCTTTAAACACATCGGGAAGCCGAAAGGCGTTATACCCATAAAGAGGAAAATAAAATGGCAAAAAAAGTACAAGCCTATGTTAAGTTGCAAGTTGCAGCTGGTATGGCTAATCCTAGTCCGCCTGTTGGTCCAGCATTAGGTCAACAAGGTGTTAATATTATGGAATTCTGTAAAGCATTCAATGCTCGTACTGAGAGTATGGAAAAAGGCTTACCAATTCCTGTTGTAATTACAGTTTATGCTGACCGTTCTTTCACTTTTATTACTAAAACTCCTCCAGCTGCTGTATTGTTGAAAAAAGCAGCGGGAATTAAATCTGGTTCTGGTAAACCGAACAAAGATAAAGTGGGTAAAGTAACTCGCCAACAAGTACAAGAAATTGCAGAATTAAAAGCAGCAGATATGACTGGTGCAACTATCGAAACCAAAATGAAATCTATTGAAGGTACTGCACGTTCAATGGGCTTGGTAGTGGAGGACTAATCAATGGCTAAACTAACCAAACGCATGAAAGCAATTAAAGCAAAAGTAGATTCAACTAAGGCTTATGATATTAATGAGGCAGTTGCTTTATTAAAAGAATTAGCAACGGCTAAATTTGTTGAAAGTATTGATGTTGCTGTAAATTTAGGTATTGATGCACGTAAATCTGATCAAAATGTTCGTGGTGCAACTGTATTGCCACATGGTACAGGCCGTAGCGTGCGTGTTGCAGTATTTACTCAAGGTGCTAATGCTGAAGCAGCTAAAGAAGCTGGAGCTGATTTAGTTGGTATGGAAGACTTAGCAGAGCAAGTGAAAAAAGGTGAAATGAACTTTGATGTTGTTATTGCTTCACCTGATGCAATGCGTGTTGTCGGTCAATTAGGTCAGGTATTAGGTCCTCGTGGTTTAATGCCAAACCCGAAAGTTGGTACTGTAACATCTAATGTTGCTGAAGCTGTTAAAAATGCAAAATCTGGTCAAGTTCGTTATCGTAACGATAAAAATGGTATTATTCATACTACTATCGGTAAAGTTAACTTTGAAGCAGAACAAATCAAAGAAAATTTACAAGCTTTATTAGCGGCTTTAAATAAAGCAAAACCAACATCAGCAAAAGGTGTTTACATTAAAAAAGTAAGCCTTTCAACTACAATGGGTGCTGGTGTTGCTATCGATCAAGCTAGCCTATAAGTTATTTGCTTTACAAAGGCATAATTTGAAATTATAATTATTGCCTTTATTTTGTGTATAGTACAAATTATACCGATTTCTGGTTGGTGCTTGACCATTTCAAGCCCCATCCAAGACCGCAGGGGAAAGTAATTTTCTTAATAATCCTGCGTAGATGGTGTACAGAATAAGAACCTAATTTCTGCTTCTGGCACCGAAAGTGTCTTGATATTTTTTTATATCAAGTGTTAACAAATCTGGTTTTACCAGAGTGTATTCAGGAGCTAAAGCCAATGGCATTAAATCTTCAAGATAAACAAGCAATTGTTGCTGAAGTAAGCGAAGCTGCCAAAGGTGCCTTATCTGCTGTTGTTGCCGATTCTCGTGGTGTAACAGTAGAGAAAATGACTGAATTACGTAAATCAGCGCGTGAAGCTGGCGTTTATATGCGTGTTGTGCGTAATACTTTATTACGCCGTGCTATTGAAGGTAGCGCATTTGAATGTATGAAAGATACGTTTGTAGGTCCGACACTTATCGCATTTTCTAATGAACATCCAGGTGCAGCTGCACGTTTGTTTAAAGAATTTGCAAAAGCAAATGATAAGTTCGAAATTAAAGGCGCAGCCTTTGAAGGTGAGTTCATCGAAGCAAAAGCTATCGATCGCTTAGCAACTCTACCAACATACGAAGAAGCGATTGCACGTTTAATGGGTACAATGAAAGAAGCCGCAGCAGGCAAACTTGTACGTACTATTGCAGCAATTCGCGATCAAAAAGAAGCTGCTTAATTTTAGCAGTTCAGTATATTAAACAACTTACTTTAGGAATTGATTGTTATGTCATTAACTAACGAACAAATTATTGAAGCAATTGCTGAGAAATCAGTAATGGAAATCGTTGAACTTATTTCAGCAATGGAAGAAAAATTCGGTGTTTCTGCAGCAGCAGCGGCAGTTGCAGTAGCAGCTGGTGGTGAAGCAGCAGTTGAAGAAAAAACTGAATTTGATGTAGTATTAGCTGGTGCTGGTAGCAACAAAGTAGCTGTAATCAAAGCAGTTCGTGGTGCAACTGGTTTAGGCTTAAAAGAAGCTAAAGATTTAGTAGAATCTGCTCCAGCAACCTTAAAAGAAGGTATTTCTAAAGCTGAAGCTGAAGCTCTGAAGAAAGAGCTTGAAGACGCTGGTGCTCAAGTTGAAATTAAATAATTGAAATTATTTAAATTTTAGCAATAATGGCTGGTGGTTTTACCATCAGCCATTTTGTGCCTTTTAGAAACTGGGCTAAAAATAGCGTTAAATATCCCATTTCTTTCTTAAAATTAATAACAAGTTATATAATTTTAACTCATTGTTTTCACTAGAAAACAATCTAATAATATCAATTCTGCCACCTTGTGTATGATAAATAGGGTGTGTGGATTGCGGATCTGAACAGCAAGCAGAGGAACCCATGGTTTACTCCTATACCGAAAAAAAACGTATTCGTAAGGACTTTGGCAAGCGTCCACAAGTTCTCAATATTCCTTATTTATTAACTATCCAGTTAGACTCTTTTGAAAAATTTATTCAAAAAGATCCAGAGGGACAACAAGGTTTAGAAGCTGCATTCCGCTCAGTTTTTCCTATTGTCAGCAATAATGGTAATACCGAATTACAATATGTTGACTATAAACTGGGTGAGCCAGTCTTTGATGTTAGGGAATGTCAAATTCGAGGAACCACCTATGCTGCACCGTTACGGGTAAAATTACGTTTAGTCAGTTATGACAAGGATGCGGCACCGGGTACAGTTAAGGATATTAAAGAACAAAATGTCTATATGGGTGAGATTCCATTAATGACTGATAATGGTACTTTCGTCATCAATGGTACGGAACGTGTTATTGTTTCTCAATTACATCGTAGTCCGGGTGTGTTCTTTGATAGTGATAAAGGTAAAACACATTCATCAGGTAAAGTACTCTATAATGCACGCATTATTCCTTATCGTGGTTCTTGGTTAGACTTTGAATTTGATCCAAAAGATAATTTATTTGCACGTATAGACCGTCGTCGTAAATTACCCGCTACCATTATTTTACGTGCTTTAGGTTATACCACTGAAGAAATCTTAAATCTTTTCTTTGATAAAGTTAGTTTTGAAATTAAGAATAATAAATTATTAATGGCTTTAGTCCCAGAAAGATTACGTGGTGAAACCGCAACTTTTGATATTGAAGCAAATGGTAAAGTTTATGTTGAACGTGGTCGTCGTATTACAGCACGCCATATTCGTCAATTAGAAAAAGATAATATTAATCAGGTAGAAGTACCAACTGAATATATTATTGGTAAAGTTGCAGCTAAAGAGTATGTTAATTTAGAAACAGGTGAATTAATTTGTCCTGCAAATGGTGAACTTAGTTTAGATATTTTAGCTAATTTAAGTCAGGCAGGTTATAAAGTTATTGAAACCTTATTTACCAATGATCTTGACCATGGGGCTTATATTTCAGAAACATTACGTATTGATCCATCATATGATCGTTTAAGTGCGTTAGTTGAAATTTATCGTATGATGCGTCCTGGTGAGCCACCAACAAAAGAAGCTGCAGAAGCATTATTTGAGAATTTATTCTTCTCATCAGAACGCTATGACCTATCAGTAGTAGGTCGTATGAAATTTAATCGTTCATTAGATATTCCAGCAGGAGAAGGTGCTGGGATTTTAAGTAATGACGATATTATTCGTGTTATGAAAAAACTGATCGATATTCGTAACGGTCGTGGTGAAGTAGATGATATTGACCATTTAGGTAACCGTCGCATTCGTTCAGTAGGTGAAATGGCTGAAAATCAATTCCGTATTGGTTTAGTTAGAGTGGAGAGAGCAGTAAAAGAACGTCTTTCATTAGGTGATCTTGAATCTGTTACACCTCAAGACTTAATTAATGCGAAACCAATCTCTGCCGCAGTTAAAGAATTCTTTGGATCATCACAATTATCTCAATTTATGGATCAAAATAATCCATTATCAGAGGTAACACATAAACGTCGTATTTCTGCATTAGGTCCGGGTGGTTTAACACGTGAACGTGCAGGTTTTGAGGTGCGAGATGTTCACGCAACGCATTATGGTCGTGTATGTCCAATTGAAACCCCTGAAGGACCAAACATTGGTTTGATTAATTCATTATCTGTATATGCAAGAACTAATGATTATGGTTTTCTTGAAACACCATATCGTAAAGTCATTGATGGTCAGGTAACAGAAGAAATTGAATATTTATCTGCGATTGAAGAAGGCAATTATGTTATTGCTCAGGCTAACTCGAATTTAGATGAGAATTTCCGTTTTACTGATACCTTTGTTACTGCTCGTGGTGAACACGGTGAATCAGGTTTATACAAACCTGAAGAAATCCAATATATGGATATTTCTACACAACAAGTTGTTTCTGTTGCTGCAGCATTAATTCCATTCCTTGAACATGACGATGCTAACCGAGCATTAATGGGTGCAAACATGCAACGTCAAGCAGTTCCAACTTTACGTGCAGATAAGCCATTAGTGGGTACAGGTATTGAGAAAGCGGTTGCGGTTGACTCAGGGGTAACTGTTGTTGCAAAACGTGGTGGTTATGTTGAATATATTGATGCTTCTCGCATTGTGGTTAAAGTGAATGAAGATGAAACCATTCCGGGAGAAGCGGGTATTGATATTTATAATTTAACAAAATATACCCGTTCAAACCAAAATACCTGTATTAACCAAGTACCTTGTGTTTCTTTAGGCGAACCGATCGGACGTGGTGAAGTATTAGCTGATGGTCCTTCAACCGATTTAGGAGAATTAGCTTTAGGGCAAAATATGCGTGTTGCATTCATGCCTTGGAATGGCTATAACTTTGAAGATTCAATGCTAGTCTCTGAACGTGTTGTTCAAGAAGATCGTTTTACAACTATTCACATTCAAGAACTATCTTGTGTTGCCCGTGATACTAAGCTAGGTTCTGAAGAAATTACTGCAGATATTCCAAATGTTGGGGAAGCTGCGTTAAGTAAGCTTGATGAATCAGGGATTGTATATATCGGAGCAGAAGTTAAAGGTGGCGATATTCTGGTAGGTAAAGTGACACCAAAAGGTGAAACACAATTAACTCCAGAAGAAAAATTATTAAGAGCAATCTTTGGTGAGAAAGCTTCTGATGTAAAAGATTCTTCATTACGTGTGCCGAATAGTGTTTCAGGTACAGTAATTGATGTTCAAGTCTTTACACGTGATGGTGTAGAAAAGGATAAGCGTGCATTAGAAATTGAAGAAATGCAGTTGAAGCAAGCGAAAAAAGATCTTGTTGCAGAATTGGAAATTTTTGAAGCAGGTTTATTTGCTCGTGTGCGTAACTTATTACTTGCTGATGGTTTCGATGATGCGAAACTGGAAAAAATGGCACGTATTAAATGGTTAGAACAGAGTTTAAGTACGGAAGAAAAACAAAACCAATTAGAACAGTTAGCTGAGCAGCACGAAGCATTACAAAAAGAATTTGAGCAAAAATTAGAAAATAAACGTAAGAAAATTACCCAAGGCGATGATCTAGCACCAGGTGTCTTGAAAGTTGTTAAAGTTTATCTTGCGGTTAAACGTCAAATTCAACCAGGTGATAAAATGGCAGGTCGCCATGGTAATAAAGGGGTTATCTCGAAAATTAATCCTGTCGAAGATATGCCATATGATGAAAATGGTCAACCAGTGGATATTGTATTGAATCCATTAGGGGTACCATCTCGTATGAATATCGGGCAGATTTTAGAGACCCATCTAGGTTTAGCGGCTAAAGGTATCGGCGATCAAATCAATAAAATGATCAAAGAAAAACAAGAAGTAGCGAAATTGCGTGAATATATGCAAAAAGCGTACGATCTCGGACATTCTTGTCAGAAAGTTGATTTAGATAACTTTAGTGATGATGAAATTTTACGTCTTGCATCAAATTTACGTAAAGGTTTACCAGTAGCTACACCAGTGTTTGACGGAGCAGATGAAACTGAGATTAAAGAACTCTTGAAATTAGGTGGTTTACCAACATCAGGACAGATCACTTTATATGATGGTCGTACAGGTGAGAAATTCGAGCGTCCAGTAACAGTGGGCTATATGTATATGCTCAAATTGAACCACTTAGTTGATGATAAGATGCATGCACGTTCGACAGGATCTTATAGTTTAGTTACTCAACAGCCATTAGGTGGTAAGGCTCAATTCGGGGGACAACGTTTCGGTGAGATGGAGGTATGGGCATTAGAAGCATATGGTGCTGCATATACCTTACAAGAGATGTTAACCGTTAAATCAGATGATGTTAACGGTCGTACCAAAATGTATAAAAATATTGTTGATGGTACACACCAAATGGAACCTGGAATGCCAGAATCCTTTAATGTATTGTTAAAAGAGATCCGTTCATTGGGAATCAATATTGATTTAGATGAAGAATAATCTCTAGATCAACAGCGAAAATACGTCCAAGTGCGGTATTTTTACTGCACTTGAATAAATTTAAAACTCCACGGGAGCAAATCTGTGAAAGACTTAGTTAAGTTTTTAAAAACACAATCTAAATCAGGCGAAGATTTTGATTTAATCAAAATTGGCTTAGCCTCACCTGATATGATTCGTTCGTGGTCTTTTGGTGAAGTTAAGAAACCAGAAACCATCAACTATCGCACTTTTAAACCAGAACGTGATGGTCTATTCTGTGCCAGAATTTTTGGTCCAGTGAAAGATTATGAATGTTTATGTGGTAAATATAAACGTTTAAAACATCGTGGTGTCATCTGTGAAAAATGTGGTGTTGAAGTAACTCAAACCAAGGTTCGCCGTGATCGTATGGGACATATTGAGTTAGCATCACCAGTCGCTCATATCTGGTTCTTGAAATCTTTGCCATCTCGTATCGGTTTATTACTTGATATGCCATTACGTGATATTGAGAGAGTGCTATATTTTGAATCTTACATCGTAACAGAAGCGGGTATGACTGATTTAGAAAAAGGTCAGTTATTAACCGAAGAACAATTCCTTGAAGCGGAAGAGCGTTGGGGCGATGAATTTGATGCCAAGATGGGAGCGGAAGCAATTCAAGCCTTATTGCGTGGAATGGATCTTGAATTGCAATGTGAAACTTTACGTGAAGAATTACAAGAAACAAATTCAGAAACAAAACGTAAGAAAATCACAAAACGCTTAAAATTATTAGAAGCGTTTATCCAATCAGGCAATAAACCAGAATGGATGGTATTAACCGTATTGCCAGTATTACCACCAGATTTACGTCCATTAGTACCATTAGATGGTGGCCGTTTCGCTACATCGGATTTAAATGATCTATATCGTCGAGTTATCAATCGTAACAACCGTTTAAAACGTCTTTTAGATTTAGTTGCACCAGATATTATTGTCCGCAATGAAAAACGTATGTTACAAGAATCTGTCGATGCTTTATTAGATAATGGTCGTCGTGGTCGTGCAATTACAGGTTCTAATAAACGTCCATTGAAATCTTTGGCTGATATGATCAAAGGTAAACAAGGTCGTTTCCGTCAAAATTTATTAGGTAAACGTGTAGATTATTCAGGGCGTTCTGTTATCACCGTAGGTCCATACTTACATCTACATCAATGTGGTTTACCGAAAAAAATGGCATTGGAATTATTCCGTCCATTTATCTACTCAAAATTAGAAAGTCGTGGGATTGCTTCAACAATCAAAGCGGCGAAAAAAATGGTAGAAAGAGAAGAAGCGATTGTTTGGGATATTCTTGCTGACGTTATTCGTGAACACCCAATCTTATTAAACCGTGCACCAACATTGCACCGCTTAGGTATCCAAGCATTTGAACCAATTCTGATTGAAGGAAAGGCAATTCAGTTGCATCCATTAGTATGTTCAGCATTTAATGCGGACTTCGATGGAGACCAAATGGCGGTTCACGTTCCATTAACCTTAGAAGCTCAACTTGAAGCTCGTGCGTTAATGATGTCAACCAACAACATTCTTTCACCAGCAAACGGAGATCCGATTATCGTACCTTCACAGGACGTGGTTTTAGGTCTTTACTATATGACCCGTGAAAAAGTGAATGCGAAAGGCGAAGGTATGCTATTACAAGATCCACGTGAAGCAGAAAAAGCCTATCGAATTGGTGAAGCCGAATTACACGCTCGAGTAAAAGTGCGTATCACTGAATATACGAAAAACCAAGAAGGGCAGTTAGAGCCTCAAACGACTTTAACTGAAACAACTATTGGTCGAGCTATTTTATGGATGATTGCACCAAAAGGTATGCCATTTAGTTTGTTTAATCAAACTTTAGGCAAAAAAGCAATCTCTAGATTAATCAATGAAAGCTATCGCCGTTTAGGTATGAAAGATAGTGTTATTTTTGCTGACCAATTAATGTACACTGGTTTTGCATATGCTGCACGTTCTGGTTCATCTGTAGGGATTGATGATATGGTGATCCCTGAGAAGAAATATGAAATTATTTCTGCAGCAGAAGCAGAAGTGGCAGAAATTCAAGAACAATTCCAATCAGGTCTTGTAACTGCGGGTGAACGCTATAATAAAGTGATTGATATTTGGGCAGTTGCTAATGAACGTGTTGCCAAAGCTATGATGGAAAATCTTTCTACTGAGGAAGTGATCAACAGCAAAGGAGAACCTGAAAAACAAGCCTCATTTAATAGTATTTTTATGATGGCTGATTCAGGGGCTCGTGGTTCGGCGGCACAGATTCGTCAGTTAGCTGGTATGCGTGGTTTGATGGCTCGTCCAGATGGTTCAATTATTGAAACACCAATTACAGCAAACTTCCGTGAAGGATTGAACGTATTACAGTACTTTATTTCAACTCACGGGGCACGGAAAGGTTTAGCAGATACTGCATTAAAAACAGCAAACTCTGGTTACTTAACTCGTCGTTTAGTAGATGTTGCTCAAGATTTAGTTGTTGTTGAAGACGATTGTGGTACACACGAAGGCATCGTAATGACACCGTTAATTGAAGGTGGTGATGAAAAAGTTAGCTTGAAAGAGCTAGTATTAGGTCGTGTTGCAGCAGAAGATATCTTAAAACCGGGTACAGAAGAAGTCTTAATTCCTCGTAATACGTTACTAGATGAGAAATGGTGTGAAGTGATTGACCAAAACTCAGTAGATAGTATTAAAGTACGTTCGGTGGTAACTTGTAATACCGATTTTGGCGTGTGTGCGAAATGTTATGGCCGTGATCTTGCTCGTGGGCATTTAATTAACCAAGGGGAAGCAATAGGTGTTATTGCTGCACAATCGATCGGGGAACCGGGTACTCAGTTGACGATGCGTACTTTCCATATCGGGGGAGCGGCATCTGCGGCAGCAAAAGAATCGAGTGTTCAAGTTAAAAATACTGGTATTCTTCGTTTGAGCAATGCAAAATTTGTTACAAACAAAGAAGGTAAACTGGTTATTACTTCACGGAATACAGAATTAACAGTAATTGATAATTTTGGTCGTACCAAAGAGCATTATAAATTACCTTACGGGGCTATTTTAAATAAAGCTGATGGAAATGAAGTCAATGCAGGTGAAACAGTAGCAAACTGGGATCCACATACTATGCCGGTTGTTTCTGAAGCATCAGGCTTTATTAAATTTGTTGATATTATTGATGGCTTAACTGTTACACGTCAAACAGATGAATTAACAGGGCTTTCTTCTATTGTGGTACAAGATGTTGGTGAACGTGCTACCGCAGGGAAAGATTTACGTCCAGCCTTAAAACTTGTTGATGCACAAGGTAATGATATCTTAATTCCAGGCACAGAAGTACCAGCACAATACTTCTTACCAGGAAAAGCAATTGTTACTTTAGATGATAATGCTGAAGTTTATATCGGGGATTCATTAGCTCGTATTCCTCAAGAATCATCTGGTACAAAAGATATTACGGGGGGCTTACCTCGAGTTGCAGATCTTTTTGAAGCTCGTAAACCGAAAGAACCAGCTATTTTAGCGGAGATTTCAGGAATCGTTTCATTTGGAAAAGAGACTAAAGGTAAACGCCGTCTATTAATCACCCCAACAGAAGGCGAAGTGTATGAAGAGATGATTCCAAAATGGCGTCAGCTTAACGTCTTTGAAGGTGAGATGGTACAACGTGGTGATGTGATTTCTGATGGTCCAGAATCACCGCATGATATTTTACGCTTGCGTGGCGTTCGTGCAGTAACAGAATATATCGTAAATGAAGTACAAGACGTTTACCGCTTACAAGGGGTAAAAATTAACGATAAACATATCGAAGTTATTGTGCGTCAAATGTTGCGTAAATGTATCATTACCAATGCTTATGATTCAGAATTCTTAGAAGGTGAACAAGCGGAAGTGGCACGAGTTAAAATTGTTAACCGTAAACGTGCCGAAGAAGGTAAACCTTTAGTTGAGTTTGAACGTGAATTATTAGGTATTACTAAAGCATCATTAGCTACAGAATCGTTTATTTCAGCGGCTTCATTCCAAGAGACAACCCGAGTGTTAACTGAAGCAGCGGTAGCGGGTAAACGTGATGAATTGCGTGGCTTAAAAGAGAACGTGATTGTTGGACGTTTGATCCCTGCTGGTACAGGTTTTGCATATCATCAAAATCGTATGAAAAAACGTGTAGAACAAGCTGCGGAAAAAACACTCACACTTTCTGTTGAAGAGCCTGAAAGCACTAAAGTAAGTGCTGAAGATGCAGCAGCAAGTTTGGCTGAATTATTAAATATGAATAATTAAGCTTAGAAGTGATTTATATACCCCACATTTTGTGGGGTATTTTTTTACTTACTAACAAACATAAAAAATAAAGGCTAAATAAATATTTAGCCTTTAATTATTTGATTGAATTATTATTCAACAGTTAATGTTTTACCTTGATATTCCCCAGTCAAACTGTGTAAGAAGTCAACAATATCATCAACATCCTGTTTAGGTAATACCACTCCACTTTGATATTTTAACATTACTTCAACAGCTTGATGTAAGTCTTTAGCAGAAGCATCGTGGAAATAAGGTGCAGTTAAAGCAATATTGCGTAAGTTTGGTACTTTGAATCTGAATTTATCTCTCGGATCTTGGGTTTGTGAATAGCGACCATAATCTGCTTCAGTGATAGGCGTGCCTCTATCTGCAAAATAATCACCTTTTAATCCCATCAATTCATAGGATTGACCACCTAAAGTAACACCACTGTGGCAGGTATCACATTTATATTTTTGGAATAATTCATATCCTCTTACTTGAGCTTGAGTTAATGCCGAGCTATCACCCTGTAAATAACGATCGAATGGGCTATTTGGCGTGATTAACGTTTTTTCAAATTCCGCTATCGCATTTGTAATATTTTGCTTAGTAAAGCCATCAGGGTAAACTTTAGTGAAGGCTTGTTTAAAGTTTTCATCTTGATTGAGTTTATCAATGATCTCATTCCAATCTTTTGAACCCATTTCAATCGGATTTAGTGGTGGTCCACCAGCTTGATCAGCGAGATCTTTCGCACGACCGTCCCAGAATTGAGCAAAATTAAATACAGCGTTGTACACAGTCGGTGCATTGATTCCACCTTTTTGCCCAAAAATTCCTGTTGAGGTTGGTAATTGATCAACACCACCTGTGGTTAAACTATGGCAAGTCGCACAAGAAATTGTGCCATCACCAGATAGAGCTGTACTATGGAACAGAACGTTTCCTAATTCAACTTTTGCTTGATCAACAGGAATATGTTGTGGAATAGGTTGAATAAAGCGAGTTGCCGATGTACCTTCTGTATTTTCTGGTAAGTGATAACGTTGACGTTGTTCTCTGATCCAATTGAGCAATGTTTCTTGTTCTTGAGAATCAAGAGAAGATCCCCAATGCAAATGAACGAAAGATTTTAATGGCATTTCATTATTTAAGATGACACGCTCTAATTTTGCTAAGGTTGCGGTCGAAATTTTTTCAGGATCATTAGCATAGGCAGTAATTTCATCTAATAAGAAATGTGCTTGCCCTTCAGCAGCATCTTTTGAGGTAAGATTTTTGATGATAGGTAGGCTTGCATAGAAAGGTTTTTCAGATTGTGGACTATGACAATATTGACAGCCATTCTGATAAAATATTTTTTCTACCGCTTTAAATTGTGGGTCGGTACTTTCACTCTTACTTAACCATAAATTTTCTTGTTGTTTATCAAAATGGTGGACATACCCGACCATCCCGAAAAAGCCGATAGCTATTGCTGCACCAACAGACAATACCAATTTCTTTTTTTTCATAAAAGCCTCTTTACATTAATAGAAAGTTTGAAGTCAATATATTAACTAAAATAGTTGTTTTTAAATTGATTAGTATCAAGAAACATCATCAGTTATGTAAATTGAATTGATAGTTATATAAATATATTTCAACTAAAGTGAGATGTTTAACCTTTATTATCCTAAATTAGTTAAACGATTAAAAGTCGAGGTAGGACGGTAGGACAAGCAATGATTGAATTAAGAGAGGTAGTTTATTTTGATGATGGTACGCCTTTTGAGTATACCATTGCTACTATTAATAGCGATCTTTTTAATATTCATCAAATTACCAGTAGAAATTAAGTAAAATAAAAACCACCTAATTTTGTGAGAAAATAAGGTGGTTTTTTTATAATTAAAAATCAACAGGCACTTTATTTTCAATCATATGCCTTAGTTGCTTTGTATCAGGAAATGGATTTTCTTTTATTTGAGCTATAATTCCCGTTAAAGCAGTGTATACAACATAGAGTTTATTTTCATTTAACTTGCAATCTAAGATTTCAAACTATCGGTCGGTTAGTATAAATTTCGCATAATTTAGTTTGCTGATTAAAATGCTTACAAATACCGTCACCTTCGATCTAGAGCACTTAAAATAGGATTTTTATCAAGATTCATACAACATAATCCACATTGATCGCAGTAAAAGTCGTTGTCATTTTGTAAACAGATTAATTTAGTCATATCAAACGAGATCTTTTTTTATCAGATCCTTTCTATAAAAATTTTTAATCCTGAATAGTTCAAAAAGTAAGTTTCTTGAGCTGGAATTGTACAAAAAAACAACTGCACAATCTTAAATTATTTCATTATCGATCTTCGGTGAAAAAGGATATTGTTCAGCCTTTGAACAATATCGTGCGATGTACAATATAGCTGGATAGGAAAAGGATATAGATTATTAAATTTTAAAATTTAGTTAATTTTTAAGTTACTTTTTGTAACTAATTATTTAATCTTTTTTTAGTAGATAAGAAAATAATAATATTTTTTGATTCAAAATAAGTTTTGATAATAAATATATAACGATTACTTTTTAGTGATTATATATTTATTTTAAAATATATTTAGATGAGTAAATTTTAATAAGGAAGGATTAAATGAAATTAGCATTTAAAGTGCCTCAATTATTAGGTATCGTAATTCTAACAGGTTTGTTATATATACAAACACCACCAGCTGGATTATCTATTGAAGGTTATCATTTAGCATTATTATTTATTGCTACCATAGCTTCAATTGTAATGAATATTATGCCTACGGGTGCGATAGCTGTGTTATCAATAGCCGTTTATTGTATTTTCTTACCTGTTGAACCAACAGGTAAAGCAGCAATAGCAATGGCATTAAAAGGCTTTAATAATAGTTTACTTTGGTTGATTGTCATTGCTTTTATGATGGCGAGAGCTTTTTCTAAGACAGGTTTAGGCGAAAGAATATCCTTAATTTTATTAAGTAAATTTGGTCAATCTTCTTTAAGAATAGCGTATTGTTTAGGATTAGCTGATTATATTTTAGCACCAGCAACACCGAGTAATACAGCCCGTTTTGCTATCATTTCACCTATTGCAGACAGTTTAGCAAAGACGATTAACTCTGATGATAGAAAATTAGGTGAATATTTGATTTCTAATGCTTCTGCAATGAATGATGCTTCAGCTGTTGGGTTTAGTACTGCTTTTGCAGGAAACTTAGCTTTAATTGGAATTGCAGCGAATTTATTAGGAATTAAATTAACTTTTGGTATTTGGGCTAAATATTTATTACTTCCATCATTTTGCTTGTTCTTATTAATCCCTTTTATTTTATATTTGTTTATTTCTCCTAATACGAAAAAAACACCTGAAGCACCTCTTTTTGCGAAAGAAAGATTAAAAGAAATTGGGAAAATACAATCTCAAGAGATTATGTTAGCAGTCATTTTTATTGCTTTAGTTATTATGTGGATTTTAGGCTCAATATTAAATCTAAATGCGACAGGTGCCGCCTTTATTGGTTTATCCGCAATGTTAATGTTTGGAATATTAAGTTGGGATGATATTAAATCTGAAAAAGGAGCGTGGGATACCTTAATTTGGTTTTCGGTATTGATGGGAATGGCGGATCATCTAAGAACCTTAGGCGTTGTTCAATGGTTAGGTTCTCAAGTTTCTACTGAGTTATCAACTTTAATGCACGGTGCTTCGCCACTGCTTTTTTTATTTGTGCTAATGTTTTTCTTTTTATTAACGTCTTATTTATTTGCTTCAGGTACGGCAAAAGTTGTGGCATTAGGTGGTGTGATTATTGGAACCTTACTCTCTCTTGGAGTTGAACCTATGATAGCGGTATTATCCGTTGCGGGTGTAATGAATATTGGTTGTAACTTAACAACTTATTCTCATGCACGTAATCCCTTAGCTATGGGCTATGGCTATCATACCACAGGAAAGTGGATGGTTAATGGGGTGGTGATTGTCTTCTCTGGATTTATTATTTTTATGTTGACTGGATTAATTTGGTGGAATCTTTTAGGTTTTTAGTTCTGGAATAATAAATGAAGATTAAAATCTCTGACTTGAATACGTTATTAAAGCAGGGTAGCATTTGCATTATCTATTGATGATTATTTATAGCTAGAAATGACGCCAACAATTTTAATTTTTGATTCAGGTATGGGCGGATTGAGTGTTTATCATGAAATTCGCCGGCAGTTACCTGAAGCACATTATATTTATTGTTTTGATAATGCATTTTTTCCTTATTCAGAAAAACAAGAAGCTTGTTTAATTGAACGAGCTCTCTTTATATGCGAGAAAGTTTGCTCTAATTATCAGATTGATATTATAGTAGTTGCTTGTAATACCGCTAGTACAGTAGTGTTACCCGCTTTACGAAATAAATTTTCTTGCGCTATTGTTGGTACCGTCCCAGCAATTAAACCTGCTGCAAAGATATCTAAAACCAAAGTTATTGGATTATTAGCGACTAAAGGTACTATCAAGCGTGCTTATGTTGATCAACTGATACAGCAGTATGCACAGGACTGTGAGATAAAACGTTTAGGTAGTACTAGATTAGTTGAAATTGCAGAGCAAAAGCTATATGGAAATATGGTAGAGATGAGACAAATTGAATCTTCTGTAGCAGAATGGCAGAATGAAATTGAATTAGATACCGTAATTTTAGGTTGTACACATTTTCCATTACTGAAACAAGAATTACAATTTTGTTTACCTCAAGTTAAATTCTTTTTGGATTCAGGTGCTGCTATAGCAAAGCGCGTAAAATCATTATTAAATATAAATGAAATTAAAAACAGTGGTTTAAAAACAAATTTAATGTTAGCGACAAAAGCATTAGATCACCAAGATCGTTTTATTTTCTCAATGAGAAGCTGGGGATTTGATCGTTTTATGATCTTACACTGAGAGAAAAATGGCTTTGGAAATATCAAATTACGAATAAAAAATAATTAAATTGTTTTTAAAAACAGCAAAAAAATTAAAAAATCAAAAAAACTTAAAAAAAGAGTTGCAAGTTGATTAGATATGCCTATAATACGCAGCACAACGACACGCCGTTGAAGAGATGAGAGAGTCAAGCGTGTCGTTTTTTGTTCTTTAAAAAATCATCAGACAATCTGTGTGGGCACTTGGAGGCGTTGAGGCGTCCGAGAGTGCTGAAGAAGAAGTCAGTAAGAGCGGATGTCGATTCAAGAATTGAAAGATTAAAAAGATTAAATTGAAGAGTTTGATCATGGCTCAGATTGAACGCTGGCGGCAGGCTTAACACATGCAAGTCGAACGGTAGCAGGTAAGTACTTGTACTTATGCTGACGAGTGGCGGACGGGTGAGTAAAGCTTGGGAATCTGGCTTATGGAGGGGGATAACCATTGGAAACGATGGCTAATACCGCATAGTATCGAGAGATTAAAGGGTGGGACTTTTTGCCACTTGCCATAAGATGAGCCCAAGTGAGATTAGGTAGTTGGTGGGGTAAGGGCCTACCAAGCCGACGATCTCTAGCTGGTCTGAGAGGATGGCCAGCCACACTGGGACTGAGACACGGCCCAGACTCCTACGGGAGGCAGCAGTGGGGAATATTGCGCAATGGGGGGAACCCTGACGCAGCCATGCCGCGTGAATGAAGAAGGCCTTCGGGTTGTAAAGTTCTTTCGGTGATGAGGAAGGTGTATTGTTTAATAGATAATGCAATTGACGTTAGTCACAGAAGAAGCACCGGCTAACTCCGTGCCAGCAGCCGCGGTAATACGGAGGGTGCGAGCGTTAATCGGAATAACTGGGCGTAAAGGGCACGCAGGCGGATGGATAAGTGAGATGTGAAAGCCCTGGGCTTAACCTGGGAACTGCATTTCAGACTGTTCATCTAGAGTTTTGTAGAGAGGGGTAGAATTCCACGTGTAGCGGTGAAATGCGTAGAGATGTGGAGGAATACCGGAGGCGAAGGCGGCCCCTTGGACAAGAACTGACGCTCATGTGCGAAAGCGTGGGGAGCAAACAGGATTAGATACCCTGGTAGTCCACGCTGTAAACGATGTCGATTTGGGGGTTGGACATAGTTCTGGCTCTCGTAGCTAACGTGATAAATCGACCGCCTGGGGAGTACGGCCGCAAGGTTAAAACTCAAATGAATTGACGGGGGCCCGCACAAGCGGTGGAGCATGTGGTTTAATTCGATGCAACGCGAAGAACCTTACCTACTCTTGACATCCTAAGAAGGTCTTAGAGATAAGACTGTGCCTTCGGGAGCTTAGAGACAGGTGCTGCATGGCTGTCGTCAGCTCGTGTTGTGAAATGTTGGGTTAAGTCCCGCAACGAGCGCAACCCTTATCCTTTGTTGCCAGCGATTAGGTCGGGAACTCAAAGGAGACTGCCGGTGACAAACCGGAGGAAGGTGGGGATGACGTCAAGTCATCATGGCCCTTACGAGTAGGGCTACACACGTGCTACAATGGCGTATACAGAGGGAGGCGAAGCTGCGAAGTGGAGCGAACCCCAGAAAGTGCGTCGTAGTCCGGATTGGAGTCTGCAACTCGACTCCATGAAGTCGGAATCGCTAGTAATCGCGAATCAGAATGTCGCGGTGAATACGTTCCCGGGCCTTGTACACACCGCCCGTCACACCATGGGAGTGGGTTGTACCAGAAGTAGATAGCTTAACTGCGAGGGGGGCGTTTACCACGGTATGATTCATGACTGGGGTGAAGTCGTAACAAGGTAACCGTAGGGGAACCTGCGGTTGGATCACCTCCTTACCGAAAAGAGGTCTTTGGGTGCTCACACAGATTGTTTGATGGGAAGTAAAGAAGGGTATCGTCAAATGTGTCCCCATCGTCTAGAGGCCTAGGACATCGCCCTTTCACGGCGGTAACCGGGGTTCGAATCCCCGTGGGGACGCCATTTGACGGTATCTTTACGATACATTGTTCTTTAAAAATTTAGACACAAGCAAAGAAACGAGAAGAGTACTCAAGCGACCGAGAGGTTGTGAAGTATTTGAGAGAAGAAGTGTTGAAGCGAAAGGCGATACTTCTGATAAGCATCAACCACAAAGGCAAAGTAAATCAAAGCATTTGAGGTTGTATGGTTAAGTGACAAAGCGTACACGGTGGATGCCTAGGCAATCAGAGGCGAAGAAGGACGTGCAAATCTGCGAAAAGCGTGGGAGAGTCGATAAGAGGCGCTATCATCCCACGATATCCGAATGGGGAAACCCGATAGATGAAGAATCTATCATTCCTTTGTGAATCCATAGCAAAGGAAGGCAAACCGGGAGAACTGAAACATCTAAGTACCCCGAGGAAAAGAAATCAACCGAGATTCCGTCAGTAGCGGCGAGCGAACGCGGAAGAGCCGTTAGAGATAATAATAAAGCTAAAAGAAGTGGCTGGAAAGCCAAACCAAAGAGGGTGATAGTCCCGTATTTGAAAGCGTTATTATGGTACTAAGCTAACAACAAGTAGAGCGGGACACGTGATATCCTGTTTGAAGATGGGGGGACCATCCTCCAAGGCTAAATACTCCTGATTGACCGATAGTGAACCAGTACCGTGAGGGAAAGGCGAAAAGAACCGTGGCGAACGGAGTGAAATAGAACCTGAAACCGTGTACGTACAAGCAGTGGGAGCCCCTTTTAGGGGTGACTGCGTACCTTTTGTATAATGGGTCAGCGACTTATATTTTGTAGCAAGGTTAACTGAATAAGGGAGCCGAAGGGAAACCGAGTCTTAACTGGGCGATAAGTTGCAAGGTATAGACCCGAAACCCGGTGATCTAGCCATGGGCAGGTTGAAGGTTGGGTAACACTAACTGGAGGACCGAACCGACTACTGTTGAAAAAGTAGCGGATGACTTGTGGCTGGGGGTGAAAGGCCAATCAAACCGGGAGATAGCTGGTTCTCCCCGAAATCTATTTAGGTAGAGCCTTGAATGAA
The DNA here is from genome assembly GCF_003265225.1 of Mergibacter septicus. Taxonomy (NCBI): domain Bacteria; kingdom Pseudomonadati; phylum Pseudomonadota; class Gammaproteobacteria; order Pasteurellales; family Pasteurellaceae; genus Mergibacter; species Mergibacter septicus. The sequence goes on from NZ_CP022013.1 coordinate 266,864, forward strand.
TACCTTTGGGGGTAGAGCACTGTTTCGGCTAGGGGGCCATCCCGGCTTACCAACCCGATGCAAACTCCGAATACCAAAGAGTAATGTTCAGGAGACACACGGCGGGTGCTAACGTCCGTCGTGGAGAGGGAAACAACCCAGACCGCCAGCTAAGGTCCCCAAGTCTATATTAAGTGGGAAACGAAGTGGGAAGGCTTAGACAGCTAGGATGTTGGCTTAGAAGCAGCCACCATTTAAAGAAAGCGTAATAGCTCACTAGTCGAGTCGGCCTGCGCGGAAGATGTAACGGGGCTAAATATAGCACCGAAGCTGCGGCATCAGACGTCTGTCTGTTGGGTAGGGGAGCGTTGTGTAAGCCGTTGAAGGTGAATCGAGAGGTTTGCTGGAGGTATCACAAGTGCGAATGCTGACATAAGTAACGATAAAGGGGGTGAAAAACCCCCTCGCCGGAAGACCAAGGGTTCCTGTCCAACGTTAATCGGGGCAGGGTGAGTCGGCCCCTAAGGCGAGGCTGAAAAGCGTAGTCGATGGGAAACGGGTTAATATTCCCGTACTTGGATAAACTGCGATGTGGGGACGGAGTAGGTTAGGTTAGCGTACTGCTGGATATGTACGTTTAAGTTGGTAGGTGGGTGAACTAGGCAAATCCGGTTCACCGCTAACACTGAGAAATGATGACGAGACACTAAGGTGTTGAAGTAACTGATACCACACTTCCAGGAAAAGCCACTAAGCTTCAGGTTTATCTAAACCGTACTGAAAACCGACACAGGTGGTCAGGTAGAGAATACTCAGGCGCTTGAGAGAACTCGGGTGAAGGAACTAGGCAAAATAGCACCGTAACTTCGGGAGAAGGTGCGCTGGCGTAGTGTGAAGTTCTTCGCGAATGGAGCATGAACCAGTCGAAGTGACCAGCTGGCTGCAACTGTTTATTAAAAACACAGCACTCTGCAAACACGAAAGTGGACGTATAGGGTGTGACGCCTGCCCGGTGCTGGAAGGTTAATTGATGATGTTATCGCAAGAGACGCATCTGATCGAAGCCCCAGTAAACGGCGGCCGTAACTATAACGGTCCTAAGGTAGCGAAATTCCTTGTCGGGTAAGTTCCGACCTGCACGAATGGCGTAATGATGGCCAGGCTGTCTCCACCCGAGACTCAGTGAAATTGAAATCGCCGTGAAGATGCGGTGTACCCGCGGCTAGACGGAAAGACCCCGTGAACCTTTACTATAGCTTGACACTGAACATTGAATTTTAATGTGTAGGATAGGTGGGAGACAATGAAGATGAGACGCCAGTCTTGTTGGAGTCAACCTTGAAATACCACCCTTTAACGTTTGATGTTCTAACGAAGCACCCGCACAGGTGCTCGGACAGTGTCTGGTGGGTAGTTTGACTGGGGCGGTCTCCTCCCAAAGTGTAACGGAGGAGTACGAAGGTTTGCTAATCACGGTCGGACATCGTGAGGTTAGTACAATGGTATAAGCAAGCTTGACTGCGAGACAGACACGTCGAGCAGGTGCGAAAGCAGGTCATAGTGATCCGGTGGTTCTGCATGGAAGGGCCATCGCTCAACGGATAAAAGGTACTCCGGGGATAACAGGCTGATACCGCCCAAGAGTTCATATCGACGGCGGTGTTTGGCACCTCGATGTCGGCTCATCACATCCTGGGGCTGAAGTAGGTCCCAAGGGTATGGCTGTTCGCCATTTAAAGTGGTACGCGAGCTGGGTTTAGAACGTCGTGAGACAGTTCGGTCCCTATCTGCCGTGGGCGTTGGAGAATTGATTGGGGTTGCTCCTAGTACGAGAGGACCGGAGTGAACGCACCGCTGGTGTTCGGGTTGTGTCGCCAGACGCATTGCCCGGTAGCTAAGTGCGGAAGAGATAAGTGCTGAAAGCATCTAAGCACGAAACTTGCCAAGAGATGAGTTCTCCCAGTCTATAAGACTGTAAGGGTTGTTTAAGACTAAGACGTAGATAGGCGGGGTGTGTAAGTGTAGTGATACATTGAGCTAACCCGTACTAATTGCCCGAGAGGCTTAACCATACAACGCTCAAATGTTTTGGGGAGTGGGTACTCTTGAGTAGCTTGTGACTAAATAACTTAACGAATGTTAAGCCGTTAACTGGTGAGTTTAACGTTATCTTTATCAACAAATAAAGAAAATTAACAAACTCACGAAAGAACGAAACAAACAGAGAACAACAAATAACAAACAACAAGATAAAAAGAATTTTCCCGGCGGTCATAATGCAGTGGTACCACCTGATACCTTGCCGAACTCAGAAGTGAAACGCTGTGATGCCGATGGTAGTGTAGGGTCTCCCTATGTGAGAGTAGGGTACCGCCGGGGTTAATTAATTAGAGAGAATAGAAAAGCACAAACATAAGTTTGTGCTTTTTTGTGCTTTGATTTTAGAATCATTTTATAAAAATGATATTTAATAAATTAAATGTCATTTATGTGTAAGTTATAACTCTCTTATTGATTGTTTAATATCATCAATAGTATATCCTCTATTGTCTAATTCTTGTTTTGCCGCCGCCGCTTTTAATGGGCTAGTATTTCTTTCATTTTTGAAGATTTTTGCTAATTCTCTGTCTTTTTAAGTATTTTTAATAGTATATATTTAGTGTAAATAAAAAGACCATAGAAATAGTATTTAAAAAGCAACAAACTTTTTTAAAAATGGAATTTTAAAAGTTAATAGAATGAGTATAGTATAGTTATTAATATACTCAAATACTGCAGGTGATCATCACTTTATCATACCTAACGCAATGCCTGATGCAGATTTATGAGATACATCAGTTGCTAATAACCCACCAAGAAAACAAAGCTAAATTCCTAAAGTAATACCAAATTATGATGGGATTATTTGGCTATGTGGGAGCATCGTTAGGTGAGTTTTTAACAGGTTTTATGATTGATAAGACAACAACTATTGTTGACGATGAAAAAATTTATGATTTTGCTAGCCTTTCATATTTCTGGATTGGGGCTGATTTTATGTCAGTGATTGCTGCTACGATTTTTGCAATAATGATATATTTGAAAGAATGAAAAGCTGTTATAGTTAGATGAAAAGTAAAGATAATAAAAAAACAGCACCTAAGTGCTGTTTTTTGTATTTAATAAATGAATGAAATATAGGGGATTACATCATACCGCCCATTCCACCCATACCGCCCATGCCTGCTGGCATATCAGTTTTATCATCTTTTGGTAATTCAGTTACCATACATTCAGTGGTGATCATTAAGCCTGCAACAGATGCCGCAAATTGTAGAGCTGAACGAGTTACTTTAGTTGGATCTAAAATACCCATTTCGATCATATCACCGTAAGTTTCTGTGCCAGCATTGTAACCAAAGTTACCTTCACCTTGTTTAACAGCGCTTGCTACAACAGAAGCTTCTTCACCTGCATTGGTAACGATTTGACGTAATGGGGCTTCCATTGCACGAAGAGCTAGTTTAATGCCAACATTTTGTTCTTCATTATCACCTTTTAGATCTGCTATTTTGCTTGCAGCACGGATCAGTGCAACACCACCACCAGCAACAACGCCTTCTTCAACTGCAGCACGGGTTGCGTGAAGTGCATCTTCAACACGCGCTTTTTTCTCTTTCATTTCAACTTCTGTAGCAGCCCCAACTTTGATAACTGCAACACCACCAGCTAATTTAGCAACACGTTCTTGTAATTTTTCTTTGTCATAATCAGAAGTTGCTTCTTCGATTTGTTGACGAATTTGTGCTACACGTCCTTGGATTTGAGCTTGTTCACCAACGCCATCAATAATAGTGGTGTTATCTTTAGAAATGACGATACGTTTTGCTTGACCTAGATCTTCTAGGGTCGCTTTTTCTAATTCCATACCAATTTCTTCAGAGATAACAGTACCATTGGTTAGGATTGCGATGTCTTGTAACATTGCTTTACGACGATCACCGAAGCCCGGTGCTTTTACAGCAGCCACTTTTACGATACCACGCATTGTGTTGACTACTAAGGTTGCTAAAGCTTCACCTTCAACATCTTCAGCAATGATGGCTAAAGGTTTACCTGCTTTTGCAACAGCTTCTAATACAGGTAACATTTCACGAATATTGGAGATTTTTTTATCAACTAATAAGATATAAGGGCTATCTAGTTCAACGGTGCCTGTTTCTGGTTTATTAATGAAATATGGTGATAAATAACCACGGTCGAACTGCATACCTTCAACTACGTTTAATTCATCTTCTAAACCACTACCATCTTCAACGGTAATCACACCTTCTTTACCAACTTTATCCATTGCTTGTGCAATCAGTTTACCAACAGTGCTATCAGAGTTAGCCGAGATAGTACCTACTTGTTCAATTGCTTTGGAATCGGTGCAAGGAACAGATAATTTTTTTAATTCTTCTACTGTTGCAGCAACGGCTTTATCGATACCACGTTTTAAATCCATTGGATTCATACCAGCAGCAACTGCTTTCAAGCCTTCATTTACAATAGCTTGAGCAAGAACAGTTGCAGTGGTGGTACCATCACCTGCTGCATCATTTGCTTTAGAAGCAACTTCTTTTACCATTTGTGCACCCATATTTTCGAATTTATCTTCTAATTCGATTTCACGAGCTACTGAAACACCATCTTTAGTAATAGTTGGGGCACCGAAAGATTTATCTAAAACAACATTACGTCCTTTAGGACCTAAAGTAACTTTTACTGCATCTGCAAGGGTATTTACCCCTTTTAACATTTTTACACGAGCATCATTACCAAATTTTACGTCTTTTGCTGCCATTTTCTTTTTCCTTCTTTACACTATATTATTCAACAATTGCTAAAATATCATTTTCAGAAATAATTAAGACTTCTTCACCGTCAATTTTTTCTGCTTTTACGCCGTAACCATCATTAAAAATAACGGTATCACCGACTTTAACATCTAATGGTTGAACATTGCCGTTTTCTAAAATACGACCTTTACCCACAGCTAATACTTTAGCACGAGTAGATTTTGTTGCTGCTGAACCGGTTAAAACGATACCACCTGCAGATTTTGTTTCAACTTCTTCACGTTTAATAATTACACGATCATGTAATGGACGAATATTCATATATACTCCTTAAAATTAGCATGTTGAGAAATAACGCACTAAAAATGGGGGACGATTTAGCAGTTTCAAGGGGGGAGATAAATATTTATTCTAAATTCCTCTATTTAATTTTAAATAAGAGAAAGTTAATGTAATTTTTTATCATCATCTGCTTTCTTTTGATATTCCGCATCAATGATGTCGTCTTGGTTGGGAGTAAAAGTTGAGTGGTGGTGTGAAAAAAGATGAATTTTGCGACTGATAAAAGCTTCTAAGGATAAGCCAACAGAAGGAATTAGAAGGAATAGAGCGAGAATATCAGTAAGAAGGCTTGGGATAAAAAATAAAATACCCGCTAAAATCCAGATACCTGATTGGAATAAGGCTCGGGTTGGTAGTTCTCCCCGTTGTAATTGACTGCGGACACTAAGCAGGGTGTAAAGTCCTTGAGTGCGAATCATAAACAGCCCAATACAAGATGATAGAAAAAGTAAAGCTAGTAGTGGTAGTACTCCGATAGCTGAGCCTAACCAAACTAAGAGAGAAACTTCAAGATAGATAAATGAAAATAGGATTAAAACAAACATAAGTAGTGGCATAGCTGCTCCTTGTAATCAAAACCTTTTTATAGCATAGGTTGGTGGTATTAAATTTCAACTATTTTAGTGCGGTTTAGTGACATATTTAAATAAAAAAAGCTAATGGATTAGATAAAATTATATTGACTAAATGGCTTTTAACTTTGTGATCTTTATCACATAAAAAAAGTAGATTGCTTTCTATAATATGTTTGAACCAATCAAGGATATATAGGTAAAAACATTTATATCCATCTTATATCTCAATAAATTATCTAAGGAGTTCAAGATGAGTAATACACGCAAAGAAGTAGATTTATTAGGTGAAAGAGAGATTCCTGCTGAAGTGTATTGGGGAATTCATACTTTACGTGCGGTTGAGAATTTTAATATTTCGAAGGTAACAATCTCCGATATTCCTGAATTTGTGCGTGGTATGGTGATGGTCAAAAAAGCGACTGCAATGACAAATGGAGCATTAGGGGCAATACCACAGCAGGTGGCAGATGCAATTGTCTCTGCTTGTGATCACATCTTGACTACTGGGAAATGTATGGATCAATTTCCATCAGATGTTTTCCAAGGTGGTGCAGGCACTTCCGTAAATATGAATGCAAATGAAGTGGTTGCAAATCTTGCCTTAGAAATAATGGGACATAAGAAAGGTGAATATCAATACGTTGACCCAATGGATCACGTTAATGCAAGCCAATCAACGAATGATACCTACCCAACAGGATTTCGGATTGCGGTTTATAACAGTATTATGCAACTTGTTGAAAAAATTAGATATTTACAACAAGGTTTTGAGAATAAAGCGATCGAGTTTGCGAATATATTGAAGATGGGGCGGACACAATTACAAGATGCGGTGCCGATGACTGTTGGTCAAGAATTTAAAGCTTTTGCGGTCTTGTTAGAAGAAGAAGTTCGTAATTTAACTAATACTTCAGCATTATTGCTAGAAGTCAACCTAGGTGCAACTGCTATTGGTACAGGTCTAAATACTCCTGAAGGTTATACTGATTTGGTTGTACAAAATTTATCTAAAGTAACAGGGTTACCTTGTGTTAAAGCTGAAAATTTAATTGAAGCTACCTCAGACTGTGGTGCATACGTTATGGTTCACGGTGCATTAAAACGCACAGCAGTGAAATTATCTAAAGTGTGTAATGATTTACGCTTGCTTTCATCTGGTCCTCGAGCAGGCTTAAATGAAATTAATTTACCTGAATTACAAGCAGGTTCTTCCATTATGCCAGCGAAAGTAAACCCAGTTGTGCCTGAAGTAGTAAACCAAGTTTGTTTTAAAGTGATGGGGAATGATTTTACTGTCACTATGGCATCTGAAGCGGGACAATTACAATTAAATGTTATGGAGCCTGTGATTGGGCAAGCTATGTTTGAATCTATCAGTATTTTAACCAATGCTTGTGTTAATTTACGGGATAAATGTATTGATGGTATTACAGTCAATAAAGATGTTTGTGAAGGTTATGTATTTAATTCAATTGGTATTGTAACGTATCTCAATCCATTTATTGGACATCATAATGGAGACTTAGTAGGTAAAATCTGTGCTAAAACAGGGCGTGGTGTGAAAGAAGTCGTGTTAGAACAAGGTTTACTAACCGAAGAAGAACTAAATGATATTCTTTCTATTGAAAATCTAATGCACCCTAAATACAAAGCAAAACTTGTAAAATAACACTCATCAGTAATTGCTAGAGAGCAAAAAGATCAAAAGTGCGATTTAACTCGCACTTTTTTTGTTAAGAAATAAAAAATTATATTTGTCGTTGACGAACGATTTCAAACAGACAAACTCCCGTTGCAACAGAAACATTTAATGATGAAACTGAACCAGCCATAGGGATACTGAGGAGTTGATCGCAATGTTCACGAGTTAACCGTCTCATTCCTTCTCCTTCTGCTCCCATAATAAGAGCAATGGCACCAGTTAAATTAGCTTGGTATAAACTTTCGCTTGCTTCTCCTGCTGTGCCAACAACCCAAATATTGTATTTTTGTTGTAGTTCCCTTAATGTTCTGGCAAGGTTAGTGACACGAATTAATGGCACGGTTTCTGCCGCACCGCAGGCAACTTTTCTTACTGTTGCATTCATATTAGCCGATTTATCTTTAGGAACGATCACTGCATCAATCCCTGCTGCATCAGCAGTACGTAAACAAGCCCCTAAATTATGCGGATCTGTTATGCCATCTAAAATTAATAAAAAGGGCGGTTTTGTACGAGTAGGATCTAACAAAATGTGCGTTAAATCTTGTTCATTCAACTCTTGAGCTGGTTGAATCCGAGCTATAATACCTTGATGAACTTCACCATTGGATTTTTTATCCATAGTAGTTCGGTTTAGATATTGTATGCTAATGCCTAAATTAGCTAATTCGGTTAAGAGGGGGTGTAAGCGTTTATCTTCCCTCCCTTTTAAGATAAAAACTTCAATTAAACGTTCAGGTGCATTTTCTAAGAATGCTGTAACAGCGTGAATACCGTAAATTTGTTCGCTCATAATTATCCTTGTAATACAATTATTTTTTCTTTTTGTTTTTTTTCGTTAATTTAACTTGAAATGTACGAGATTTTTTACCATTTTTATTTTGTTTTTGACGAAGATATTTTTTATTTTTTTCTCTAGCTGTTTTTCCTTTTCTTCTCACGGATCTTTCACTGGAAATAAGATTAAAATCTAGCGTACGTTGTTCGAGGTTGACGGCAACGACTTTAATTTTTACAGGATCACCCAGACGATATAGCATACCACTGCTTTCTCCGATTAAACGTTGACCTGCTGGATCAAAGCGATAGTAATCGTGAGTTAATGTTGAAATGTGAACCAGTCCATCAATAAAGAGATCGTCTAAACGTACGAAAAATCCGAAACCTGTTACACTAGAAATTGTACCACTGAAGATCTCACCAACGTGATCTTGCATAAATTCACATTTAAGCCAATCTGCAACATCACGTGTGGCATCGTCAGCTCGGCGTTCAGTCATCGAACAGTGTTCACCAAGTTGATCGATCTGTTCCAAATTATAATGGTAAGCCCCTCCTTGTTGATAAAGTTTAGGCGTATTGGTTTGCTTTGCTAAGAGGGCTTTTATTGTTCGATGTAAACTCAGATCAGGGTAACGGCGAATAGGGGAAGTGAAATGTGCATATTCTTTTAGCGCTAAGCCAAAATGCCCAATATTGTCAGCAGAGTACACTGCTTGGCTAAGAGATCGTAACAGCATTGTTTGAATTAATTCTTTATCGGGACGATTTTGTACTTTTTCCATTAACTGAGCATAATCGCTTGGGCTAGGTTGTAGCCCACCAGATAATGTTAAACCACACTCACGTAAAAAATCTTTGAATGAGGTTAATTTTTCTTCACTTGGTTGGGCATGAATACGAAATAGTGCAGGTACTTGATGAGATGCAACAAAATTAGCCGCAGCGATATTGGCTAAGATCATACATTCTTCAATAATTTTGTGGGCATCATTGCGTTTTAGTGGCTCAATCCGTTCAATCCGACCTTGAGTGTTAAAAATAAATTTTGTTTCGATAGTTTCAAATTCTATCGCCCCTCGCTGTTGCTTAGCTTGTTGTAATACTTTAAACATTTGATAAAGTTGATTGAGATGAGGCACAAGATGTTGATAACGCTGAGATAAAGCTTCATCTCCTTGTAAAATTTTCCAAACTTTATTGTAGGTTAAACGAGCGTGAGAATTCATCACTGCTTGATAGAATTGATACCCTGTGATTTTTCCTGTCGTTGAAATGGTCATTTCACAAACTAGACATAAGCGATCAACTTGAGGATTGAGTGAACATAAACCATTAGATAGTTTTTCTGGTAACATTGGAATAACACGATTAGGAAAGTAAACCGAGTTACCTCGTTGATAAGCACTGCTATCTAATGCGGTTTTAGGGCGAACATAATAGCTAACATCAGCAATAGCAACCCAAAGCGTCCAACCACCATTAGGATTTGCTTGGCAATATACGGCATCATCAAAGTCTCTTGCATCTTCACCATCAATTGTTACTAAGGGAAGTTGTCGCAGATCAACTCGCCCTTTTTTTGCTGACTCAGGTACTTCTTCACTTAGATAGGTAATTTCTTGTTGAACCGTTTCAGAGAAACTATGTGGAATTTCATAATGGCGGAGTGCTATTTCAACTTCCATACCTTTGGCTAAATTGTCACCCAGAACCTCAATAATCGTTCCTATTAATTTGTGATTGTTTCTGCGTGGGGTTAATTCAACTACTACCACTTGTCCCATTCTTGCACCAAGCCTAGCTTCATTGGGAATTAAAATATCTTGGTTAATTCGACTATCATCAGGTACGACATAGCCAATCCCATCTTCTGAGAAAAAACGTCCAACAATATGTTTTTTACGTCTTTCAATAATTCGTTTAATCCGAATTTCTTGCCGTTCACGTTTGTCAGTGCCTTTTAGTTGAGCTAAAACTTGGTCTCCATCTAAGACTTTTTGCATTTCAATATTGGGGATAAAGTAATCATCTTTTCTACCTTCCACTTGTAAAAAGCCATAGCCATCTCGATGTCCTAGAACAGTTCCTTTTAAAAAACCTTGTGTTTCAGGTAAAGCGTAGCGTTTTCGTTTTGTTAAAATTAATTGCCCACAATTTTCCATTGCACGAAGACGTCGGCGCATAGCTTCTTGTTGTTCTTTATTCTTTAAGTGAAAGATAGCTTGAATTTCTTCACGACTTAGCGAATTTCGTTGTTGGATAGTTGATAAAATCAGCTCTCGACTTGGAATCGGATTGCCATATTTAGCGACTTCTTCGGCATAATTTGGATCTTGGTATTTCAACATAATATTTCCTTGTTGTTGAGCGGATTCAATATGAATGGTGGATAAGGGCTGTGTATAAGTCTGACACTAACGAAAACAGATAACAAGATAAGAATATGATTTTACTTTCTAGTTTGGCATTGCGGACAATAGAAACTATTGCGTTGCCCAATTACCATACTTTCAATCAGTTGCCCACAAGTTACGCAAGGCTGAGCTTTTCTACCGTAAACCAGTAATTGTTGTGCAAAATAACCGGGACGACCATCAGGTTGTAGAAAGTCTTGTAACGTTGTTCCGCCTTGTTTAATCGCTTCGCTTAACACTTTTTTTATGGTGGTAACAACTTGTTTTGCTTCAGATTGGGTTAATTTCATTGCAGGCATTGTGGGATGGATACCACAGAGAAATAGGCTTTCATTAGCATAAATATTACCCACACCAACAACAATTTGGTTATTCATTAAAAATGTTTTAATCGCAGTAGTTTTTTTTCTACTTACTTGATAAAGATAATCTGCTGAGAATGCTTCAGTAAGTGGTTCAGGGCCTAATTTAGTGAGTAATGGATAATTTTCTAAATCCTCAACCCAAAGCCAAGCACCAAATTTTCGAGGATCGTTATAACGTAAGATTTTGCCATTATCCAACAGCATATCAATATGATCGTGTTTTTGTGGTGAAGCCGTGTTTTCAACTAAACGTAATGAACCAGACATACCTAAATGCACTAAAATATACCCATTATTTAATTTAAAGATTAAATATTTAGCTCTGCGTTGAATTTCAAGAACAACTTGATTGGCTAAATCAAATAGTTCAGGGCTGATTGGATGGCGTAATTTAGCAGTGCGAATAGTCAAAGTTTGAATGGTTGCACTTTTTACATAGGGTAAAATACCATTTTTGGCAGTTTCAACTTCAGGTAATTCAGGCATAATAGTTAATGTTTATTTTGTTTAGGATTAATGAATTCTATCTTACCATTTTGTTGAACTTTATAATAGCCATTATCCCCTGTTAGAAGATTGCCATTGACATATCCAACATCACAACCAGCAATAGGCATTTTATATCCTAGTAGATCGATAATTAGAGTAGCTAATTGTTGATGATAACCTATTTTACATGCTGAAAAGATATGATTAATTTCCTGTTGTAATACAGTATCTGGAGTATAGATAAATAATGGAACAATATAATTATCATTTACGGTTGTTCCTTGATTATAAACTTGGTCAGTAACATATTGTCCATGATCAGAGGTATAAATTAATATCCAATCTTTTTCAGGACGTTGTATTAATTTTTGATAAATTTGTTTGATTAATTGATCAGTGTGAAAAATAGTACTGTCATATTTATCAATAATTGTTGTATCTCCAAATACCATTTCTTTTGGCTCTAACCATTTTCCATAAGGTGTATGTGAACCACGCTGATGAAGAACAATAAAATTATTATTTTTATTTAGATTAATTTTCTCAAACAGTGGAATAAGGTGATTATCACTAATATTTTCATAAGGGTCATAGCCTAAATGAGTTGGAAAAATAATATGTTCTATCCAACGTTTTCCAAATAAACTAGTAATAGCCATTTCCATTTCTGCTTGAGCCGTATAAAAATACGTATGAAAATTATTTTCTTTTGCTAAGCGAAATAAACTAGTATTCCCTTGATTAATTTGAGTCATTCCATTTGGATATGGAATAGCATTGAAAAAAGAAGGTAGAGAAATAGCTGTCATTTTACCAGCAGAGTAAATTGGAAGTAATAATCCTTTTTGATCTTCTTGCATTTGCTCAAAGAAAGGTGTCGTTTTTCTAGAATAGCCAAAAGCACTAACATGGGTAGCTGTTTCTGCTTCTCCCATAATAAGAATAATATTTTTGATTTTAGGAGAATGATTTTTTTCAGGTGTTTTATGCGTATATTCAGGCACAGAGCTTAAAGAAAAGAGTTGGTAAGGTAAAATACGTCCTAAAAAATAACCAAAACTATAATAATTAGCTTTTATCCTACCATAATTTGTTTTTGGTGAAATACCATGTTCTTGAGAAGTACTAAATGATCTGATTGAAATATAGACTATTAAAAGAATAAAAAGAATATCGGAATAAACATAAGTTTTACGTCTATATTTTGCAATAGAGAGAAAAATTAAGCAATCTACCGTTCCCCATAATAAAGGTATGATAAGTTTATCAAGCATAGGTATGCCTGCCGCATATACTTCATGCCATTCTTTAATTGCTAAATAATAATTTAATCCATTAACCCAATTTTGATAAACTGCAAAGTGGATATTGTTAATGATGATACTGAGAAAAAAGAAAAAGAATATAAATAGGCGAGAAAGTTTAAAGCGAGCAAAATAATACAAACTGACAAAGAGTAAGGTTATTAAATAGTTTTCTGGGGCTTTAGTTAAGCCAATAGGAGGGATTGAATTAACTATCCGATAACCGATTTCACTCATAAATAGCATTAGAGTGAAAATATTTATAATAACGAAATCTCTTTTAAATCCACTTAATTTTGCAATAAACATAGAAACTTTTCTCAGGATAAAGTAAGTATGTAAAAAAACCCGAAATAAATTCGGGTTTTTAAATTGGTCAGCTGAAATTATTTAATTTTAGCTTCTTTATAAATAACATGCTTACGAACTACTGGATCAAATTTTTTGATTTCCATTTTTTCTGGCATATTACGTTTATTTTTAGTTGTTGTGTAGAAATGACCAGTTTCAGCAGTAGAAACTAATTTAATTTTCTCACGAGCACCTTTTGCTGCCATTTTTCAGCTCCTTAGATTTTTTCGCCTTTAGCACGAAGATCAGCTAAAACTGCATCAATGCCTTTTTTATCAATAATACGCATACCTTTAGCGGTAAGACGTAAAGTTACGAAACGTTTTTCACTTTCAACCCAGAAACGGTGAGTGTGAAGGTTTGGTAAAAAACGACGGCGTGTAGCGTTCATAGCGTGCGAACGGTTATTACCTACCACCGGACGTTTGCCTGTTACTTGACAGACTCTGGACATTTGTGATTCTCCAATAATTAATTAAAGCTTAAGCTAGCTGGTGCGGGTTACCATAATTAACAATTTCAAGGAATCTATTAATCTTTTTATGGCTACCTCGTCAGGTATAAAACCCGACCCACTTCCTCATTAAAGGTCGTGGATTATACTTGTTTTATTCTTTTTTCTCAAGAGAAAATAGGTCAAAGATTGATATTTTTCTTATTGAAATTAAGTAGTTTTATTTTATCAATATAACATCGCATTTTCTGCTAATGAAAAAGGTTCGCCTTGTCCAATGATAATGTGATCCAGTAAACGTACTTCAATTAGTTCACAAGCTTGATTGATCTTTTTGGTTATATAAATATCTTCAGAGCTAGGCTGGGTTTTACCCGAAGGGTGATTATGTGCCAGAATAATGGCGGCTGCATTACAAAATAAGGCGGATTTTATGATTTCTCTAGGGTGAACCGTTGCACTGTTGATTGTGCCTAAAAAAAGGGTTTCTTTTTTAATTAGAAAATGTTGGTTATCTAAAAATAACACCATAAACATTTCTCGTTCTCGTCGAGCTAATTCTGTTTGCAGATAGAGTTTAGTAATTTGAGGATTATCGAATAACGTTCTTTCGCTGAGTTCTTGATTTAAATAACGTTTAGTCATTTCAACACAAGCTTGTAATTGAATAAATTGTGTTTTTCCTAAGCCTTTAACCTCACAAAAGTTTTCTAAAGGGGCGGAGAGTAAATGATAGAGTGAACCAAAATGTTGTAATGCGTGTGTTGCTAATTGTATTACAGGGCAGTTTTTTATACCTGTGCGTAGAAAAATAGCAAGTAGTTCTTGATCGCTAAGGGATTCAGCACCTTGTTGTAGTAATTTTTCTCGAGGCATTAAATGATTCGTTTGGGATGTTAGCATAGTATGTTCAGCATTAATTTAAATTGGGATAGCTACTATGCGATAAAAAATAAGGGGGAAAGAGATTAAAAAATTTTTTTGCGATGTAGATCGGAATAATTTAGCGTCTTTAATAGCGTTATTTTCTTACTTTAATCGGTGGATATGATTAGCTGATCATTGAAAATTCCAGTAAAATAGTTGCCATTTTAATTTAAGTAGGGGTAAATATGGCACAGGGTGTATATCGGAAACGTATTTTAATTGGTATCAGTGGTGGAATTGCGGCATATAAAACGATTGAATTAATCCGCTTATTGCGTAAACAGCAAGCTGAAGTCCGAGTAGTATTAACCCAAGCAGCAAGCCATTTTGTAACCCCATTAACATTACAAGCAATTTCAGGTAACCCTGTTGCTGAGAGTTTGCTTGACCCACAAGCTGAGTTAGCCATGGGGCATATTGAATTGGCGAAATGGGCAGATTTAATTTTAATTGCCCCTGCTTCTGCTGATTTGATTGCTCGCTTAGCAATGGGAATGGCAAATGATTTGCTAACCACCCTTTGTTTAGCAACTACTGCACCTATTTTTTTAGCACCAGCTATGAATCAACAGATGTATCGGCAAGCTATTGTTCAACAGAATTTAGCCAATTTATGTCAACGAGGGATAACCCTCATAGGCCCTAATAGTGGAGAACAAGCTTGTGGCGATACTGGGATTGGGCGAATGTCTGAACCACAAGAATTATTTGAGTCGATAGCACAATATTTTGTTAAATTGCCTTTATCCTCTCAACAATTAGCTTCCATTAATCAACTACCGAGCCTTAATGTGCTTATTACCGCAGGACCAACAAGAGAACCTCTTGATCCAGTTCGTTATCTTTCCAATCATAGTTCAGGTAAAATGGGGTTTGCGTTAGCACAGGCTTTTGCCGCAGTGGGGGCAAAGGTTACGTTAATTTGTGGTCCTGTCAATTTACCTACTCCTGTTAATGTTACACGAGTAGATGTTCAGACTGCATTAGAAATGTGGCAAAAATCATTGGAATTAGCACCACAGAATCAAATATTTATAGGTTGTGCTGCGGTGGCAGATTATCGGGTAGAACAGATTTCTACACAGAAAATCAAAAAAAGTGGCGATAAAATTCAGCTAAATTTGGTTAAAAATCCAGATATTATTGCTGATGTGGCTCACTTGCCTAATCCTCCTTTTATGGTTGGTTTTGCCGCAGAAACGCAAGATCTAGCAATTTATGCTCAAGATAAATTACAGCGTAAAAAATTAGATATGATTTGTGCTAACGATGTATCTAGCAAGATACAAGGGTTTAATAGTGATAATAATGCCTTACAGCTATTTTGGAAGAATGGTGAATACCAATTACCTTTAGCAAATAAAAAGGAATTA
The DNA here is from genome assembly GCF_003265225.1 of Mergibacter septicus. Lineage (NCBI taxonomy): Bacteria > Pseudomonadati > Pseudomonadota > Gammaproteobacteria > Pasteurellales > Pasteurellaceae > Mergibacter > Mergibacter septicus. Next base: position 282,742 of record NZ_CP022013.1, read on the forward strand.
GCACAACGTTTAGTAGAGATAATTATTCAACGTTATCAAGTTAGTCAGGAAGAGTAAGTATGAAAAAAATTGATGTTAAAATTTTAGATTCACGTATTGGAACAACATTTCCCTTACCTACTTATGCAACAGCTGGATCAGCAGGGTTAGATTTACGTGCTTTACTTGATCAACCGTTAGTACTACAACCGGGGGAAACAAAATTAATTCCAACTGGCTTATCTATTTATATTGCTGATCAAAATTTAGCGGCAGTTATTTTACCACGTTCGGGCTTAGGACATAAACATGGTATTGTTTTGGGAAACTTAGTGGGTTTAATTGATTCAGATTATCAAGGTCCTTTGATGGTATCTGCTTGGAATCGTGGTACTGAACCTTTCACTATTGAGGTGGGAGATCGTATTGCACAATTAGTTTTTGTACCTGTGATACAAGCTGAATTTAACTTGGTTGAAGATTTTGAACAAACAGAACGTGGCGAGGGTGGTTTTGGGCATTCAGGAAAGTCGTAAAACGATGCAAAAAGTGAAAAAAAGAAGTCTTAATGAAAGACGCCAGCAAGTACTAACTGTGCTTACTCATATGTTACATTCAAAAGAAGGAATGGAACGTATTACAACTGCACGTTTAGCGGCAGAAGTAGGGGTGTCTGAAGCGGCTCTTTATCGTTATTTCCCAAGTAAAACAAAATTGTTTGAAGCCTTGATCGATCAAATTGAGGCAATATTACTTAATCGGATTAATCAATCCATGAAGTTGCAAACAGATACAAAATTAAGGGTTCATGATATTTTGCAAATGATTTTGGATTTTGCACAAAAGAACCCGGGATTAACTCGAGTGCTAACTGGGCATGCTTTGATGTTTGAGGATAAGGCATTACAAGTAAGGGTGGCAAAGTTTTTTGATCGGCTAGTTTTTCAATTTGCAAATATTTTACAAATGCGAAAATTACGTGAAGGGCGAGGCTTTAAACTTGATGAACAGGTTATAGCAACATATTTAGTTACTCTCTGTGAGGGGCAATTTATGCGTTATGTTCGCTATGATTTTCGTCATATCAGCCAACAGAGTTTTGAACAACAATGGCAATTAATTGAACCAATTTTTGATTAAGTATTAAAGCGATGATTATTCCTTGGCAGCACCTTGAACCCGAAACATTAAAAAATATTATCCAAAGTTTTATCCTGAGAGAAGGAACGGATTATGGGCTATATGAACTCTCTTTAGCAGAAAAAGAGCAACGGTTACAGCAACAAATTGAGCGAGGTGATGTTCTGTTAGTTTGGTCTGAATTGCATCAATCCATAGATCTTAAACCTAAAGCATTTTTTGTTACAAATAAATAGGTCGAATAAGTATGGCAAACACTAATTATAAAACGAGTACGGCAGAACTTATAGATGCGTGTAAAAATGAAGTACTTGCAATCCAACAAGATTCTACTAATCAGAATAATCAATCGACACCTATAGACCCAACAGTGGATTGGTTTTTATCACATTGTCATATTCATCGTTATCCCGCGAAAAGTACTCTTATCCATGCTGGTGAAAAAGCAGAAACCTTATATTATCTGATTAAAGGGTCTGTTGCTGTGTTAGTGAAAGATGAAGATGGGAAAGAGATGATCTTGTCTTATCTTAGTCAAGGGCAATTTTTTGGTGAGATTGGTTTATTTGAACAAGAGCAAGAACGTACCGCTTGGGTGAAAGCAAAAACAACTTGTGAAATTGCTGAAATCTCCTATAAAAAATTTCGTCAATTAATACAATTAAATCCTGAAATTTTGATGTATTTAACCGCACAACTTGCTCGTAGGTTACAAAATACTTCTAAACAGGTTAGTAATTTAGCCTTTTTAGATGTAACAGGGCGAATCGCACAAACATTATTACATTTAGCGAGAATGCCAGAAGCGATGACTCACCCTGATGGAATGCAGATTAAGATTACACGCCAAGAAATTGGGCAAATAGTGGGTTGTTCACGTGAAACGGTTGGGCGAATTTTAAAAATGTTAGAAGATCAAAATTTGATCTCAGCTCACGGTAAAACGATAGTGGTATTTGGTACACGATAGAATAGAATGAAATTTTCCCCACTTAAGTGGGGATAGTGGGGATTTTCTTATTTTAATCTTTGAGTTTGTCGATACTTAAGATGATTGCCTGATCTGGTCGGGTTACCTGCCAGCGAATATTAAAGTTAGCAAGAGAAATACCATAAATTCGTTGCTCTGTTTTTCCTTGTCGATATGCTGGACGAGGATCTTGGGCAATAACATCAGTAATAAAGCGTTGAAAATGGGGTTGAGCTACTAAGATCGTGTTTAACTGTTGTTGAGCCAAATTTGAAAATTGTACGGTTAATTTTTTAGATGGTTTTTCTGTTGCAAAGCCTGCTGTGGCTTCTGGTTCACTATCCGCATAAGGAAGATAAGGTTTAATATCTAAAATCGGAGTTTGATCGACTAAATCAACACTACCAAGATACAGGAATACTTTTCCTTTTTCGGACACAATCTTTTCTAATTTTACTTTAGATAAGCCGATTGGATTCGGACGGTGAGTCGCTCGGGAAGCGAAAACACCTACTCGGCTATTACCACCTAAGCGAGGTGGTCTAACAGTTGTTTTTATCTGTTGTGAATTAATTCGATCAAATTGAAAAATAAGCCAAAGATGGGAAAATTGTTCTAATCCTCGAACCGATTCTATTGTATTGTAAGGAGCGAGCAATTCAATAATACCTTTGCCATCAGGAACTAATTCAGGCTGTCTAGGGACGGAAAATTTTTCATTATATGGGGTATGAATGATGGCAATAGGTGAAAGAATGAGTTCATTATTCATTAAAAATATCCCTAATAAATGATAGTTAATTAGATAAATCCTGTATAAAATCAATAAACCTAGTCAATTTTAGTATAAAATTATTCGTTTCATTTAAATTATTTAAGTATTATTCATATTTACCTTTGAGATTAAAGAGATAGCAATTATTTATGACTCAAAATCAATTAAAAATGTGGTTAGTAACAGCTCGCCCTAAAACGTTACCATTAGCTTTAGCTTCTATTATGACGGGAGCTGCACTTGCTTATCGATTTGAAAGCTTTAATGTAGGGGTTACTTTACTTGCCATTATTACTGCATTATTGTTACAGATAGTATCAAATTTTGCGAATGATTATGGCGATCATTTAAAAGGGGCTGATACTACGGAGCGGATAGGGCCTTTACGTGGTATTCAACAAGGTGCAATTACTGCAACCCAGCTTAAAATTGCGTTGTTGATTTTAATTCTTTTAACTTTAGTCAGTGGTAGCACGTTAATTATACTGGCTTATCATAGTATTAAAGATCTAGTGGTTTTTGGATTATTAGGTATTTTAGCGATTATTGCTTCCATTACTTATACCGTAGGGCGTAAACCATATGGTTATCTAGGATTAGGGGATATTTCTGTTTTAATCTTTTTTGGTTGGTTAGCCGTTGGCGGAACGTTTTATTTGCAAGCGTATTATTTAAATTTAACGGTTTTTTCGGTTGCAACGGCTTCTGGATTATTGGCAGCAGCAGTCTTAAATATTAATAATTTACGAGATCTAGAACAGGATAAAAAGGTTGGGAAAAATACTTTAGCGGTACGTTTGGGAGAACGGAATGCTAAAATATATCATCTTTTTTTATTATCGTTTTCATTCCTTTTATATTGGGCGGCATTATTTAGTTTAACTTGGCATAATATTTATTACTTAATGTTGTTGCCTTTACCCTTATTATTTAAACAAGGGAAAGCCGTTTTATTCGCAACCGATCCAATGCAATTACGTCCATTATTAGCACAAATGGCGATGTTGGCATTATTAATTAATGTATTATTTAGTGTGGCATTAATATTAGGCTTTGATTGGTAATTTAAGATTATCCGTTTATACTAATAACAGTTTATTTCTTTTGATGATTAAGGATAGTGTAATGCGTATTGATACTTCAGAACTTTGTGATATCTATTTTGAACAGATTGATGTAGTTGAACCGATATTTTCGAGTTTTGGTGGTGTTTCGTCATTTTGGGGAAAAATTACCACAGTGAAATGTTTTGAAAGTAACGGATTAATCGCTGAAATTTTAGAAGAAGAAGGGCAAGGACGTGTTTTATTAGTTGATGGCGGCGGTTCTGTTCGTCGGGCATTAATTGATGCTGAATTGGCTCAATTAGCAGCAGACAATGGTTGGGAAGGTATTATTGTTTATGGTGCAGTGCGTCAAATTAGCCAATTAGAAAATATTAATATTGGTATTCAAGCACTTGCACCTATTCCAGTCAGTGCAGATGATGAGAATGATGGAAAAGTTGATCAGCCTGTTAATTTTGGTGGTGTGTCTTTCTATCCTGAAGATTATATTTATGCGGATTTAACTGGAATTATCCTTTCTGAAGAGATGTTAGATTTAGAGACTGAATTAACCTAAATAGATTTATTTGTGCTAAGCATATATTTAATATGAAGATAAAAACTTTGCGTAATATTTACACAGAGTTTTTTTTATGTATAGTGAAGGTTCTAAATTAACCATTACCACCTTCAAATTAAAGGAAAACCTTATGTTAAAAGATTTTCGTTATCAACAAGCGACAAAAGAAGCACGCTGGTCATTATGGATAACATTATTGTATCTTGTTGGCTGGTGTGTTTGTGCATATCTTTCCCCTAAAACCTCAGGCTGGTTAGGCTTTCCATTATGGTTTGAGCTGTCTTGCCTCTATTTACCGATTTTATTTAGTCTGATTGTTTTTGTTGTTACCCGTTTTGTTTATCAAGATATTGATTTAAATAAAAATTCAGAAAAGTAAATAGGGGTAAAAAGATGAATTTAAATTATGCAATTATTTTTCCACTTGTTATTTACTTAACCTGTGTTTTTGCTGCTGCATTTTATGCTTATTACAAACGGAAAACAGGGGATTTTCTCACAGAATATTACTTAGGTAATCGTTCAATGACTGGGATTGTACTGGCAATGACAACAGCTGCCACCTATGCTAGTGCAAGCTCATTTGTTGGAGGACCGGGAGCAGCATATAAATTTGGCTTAGGCTGGGTGTTACTTGCAATGATCCAAGTGCCAGTTGTTTTTTTAGCATTAGGGGCATTGGGAAAGAAATTTGCGTTACTAGCACGGCGTTCTAATGCCTTAACTATCAATGATTTACTTCTTTATCGTTATAAGAATAAGTATTTAGTTTGGATCTCTTGTATTGCCTTATTAATCTCATTTTTTGCGGCAATGACTGTACAATTTATTGGTGGTGCAAGATTACTTGAAACAACCATTGGACTAGAATATCGCCAAGCATTATTTATTTTTGCGATCACCGTGGGATTATATACTTTTATTGGTGGATTTAGAGCAGTGGTCGTTACTGATGTCATTCAAGGAACAGTGATGATGATCGGAACGATTCTATTATTAGCTGGCGTGATCTATGCAGCAGGTGGGATCGAGGTTGCATTAGAGCGTTTAAGTAACATTGATCCGGGTTTGGTAACCCCTATGGGACCAAATAATATGCTGAGTTTTACTTTTATGTCTTCATTTTGGATTTTAGTTTGTTTTGGGGTTGTGGGTTTACCTCATACGGCAATTCGTTGTATGGCATATAAAGATAGTAAAGCGTTACATAATGGAATGATTATTGGTACATTAGTATTAAGCATTATTATGTTGGGAATGCATTTATCTGGTGCATTAGGAAGAGCAATCATTCCAGATTTGAATATACCAGATTTAGTTATACCTACTTTAATGGTACAGGTTTTACCACCAGTTGTGGCAGGTATTTTTCTTGCTGCACCAATGTCTGCGATTATGTCAACCATTGATGCACAGTTAATCCAATCGTCTTCAGTATTCGTCAAAGATCTTTATTTGGCGTATAAACCAGAAATGGCAACTAATCAAAAACGCATTAGTTTATTGTCAACGGGAATTACTTTATTCTTATCCTTTTTCTTGATTTTAGCTGCACTCAATCCACCTAAAATGATTATTTGGCTAAACTTATTTGCTTTTGGTGGCTTAGAAGCGGCATTTTTATGGGTAATAGTGTTGGGATTGTATTGGGAAAAAGCAAATGCAATTGGGGCGATTTGCTCAATGCTGGTTGGCTTGGTAACTTACATTGTATTAACTACATTCGGATTAAAAATATTTGATTTTCACGCTATTGTGCCAGCACTAAGTTTAGGCTTAATTGCGTTTTTAGTCGGCAATAAATTTGGTGAACGTTAATTTTTTATAGCATTTTTTTAAATATTAGAAGGAAAAAATATGGCTTGGGTACAACTTCGTTTGAATAGTACTGATAAAGAAGCAGAAACAATTAGCGACTTTTTAACAGAAATAGGTGCGGTATCCGTGACTTTTATGGATAGTCAAGATACCCCAATTTTTGAACCTTTACCGGGGGAAACACGACTTTGGGGTAATACTGATGTTGTTGCATTATTTGATGCAGAAACTGATATGGCATTGATCTTAGCCGCGTTAAAACAAAGTGGTTTAGTAGCGGCAGAGTTTGCATATAAAATTGAACAAATTGAAGATAAAGATTGGGAAAGAGAGTGGATGGATAATTTCCACCCAATGCAATTTGGAAAAAAATTATGGATTTGTCCAAGCTGGCGACCTGTACCAGATCCCAATGCCGTAAACGTGATGCTTGATCCCGGATTAGCTTTTGGTACAGGCACTCACCCAACTACGGCATTGTGTTTAGAATGGCTAGATAGTTTAGATCTCAAAGGTAAAACGATTATTGATTTTGGGTGTGGTTCAGGCATATTAGCAATTGCAGCTTTAAAACTAGGGGCAAAACAAGCGATAGGAATTGATATTGATCCGCAAGCATTACAAGCAAGTTATGCTAATGCACAGCGCAATGGGGTTGAAGATCGTTTACACTTATATTTACCAACAGAACAGCCTGATAATTTAAAAGCAGAAGTCGTGATCGCGAATATTCTGGCAGGTCCACTAAAAGAATTATCTCCAGTGATTAGTCAATTAGTTTTACCACAAGGGGATCTTGGCTTATCTGGAGTATTAAATACACAAGCTCAAGCGGTGATTACTGCTTATCCTACAAGTTTTGCTTTTGACCCTGTGGTTGAAAGAGAAGAATGGTGTCGTATTACTGCTAAGGCAAATTAAGTACTTAAAAAATAAAAGGGATAGTTTTGATCTGCCCCCAAAAAGTTAGACTACATTTTAATATTGGATAGCATTATTGTTTTTGCTGAATACTTCTTTTTGAGTAATCTCCTAAGTTTTTTTGGAGTTAGATCAAACTCCCAAGCTTTTCACCTTTTCCTTTTCAAGTGGTGTGCTATACTTCGCAAATTTATTTTATCTTGAAAAAATATTTCAGATTGAAGTAAAAGCAATTCAAATTATTAATCTTAACACGAGGTGTTGTATGCTTAATTTCTTACAAGAAGTAAGAAAACCTACATTAGACTTACCAGTAGAAAAACGTCGTCAAATGTGGTTTAAACCGTTTATGCAGTCATATTTAGTCGTATTTATTGGCTATATGACAATGTATTTAATCCGTAAGAATTTTAATGTTGCTCAAAATGATATGATAGCAACTTATGGATTAACTAAAACAGATTTAGGCTATATTGGTTTAGGTTTCTCTATTGCATATGGTATCGGAAAAACGGTTGTTTCTTATTATGCAGATGGTAAGAATACGAAACAATTTATTCCATTTATGCTGATTTTATCTGCGATCTGTATGTTAGGCTTTAGTGCTAGTATGGGAGCAGGCAGTGTGAGTATCTTTTTAATGGTGGCATTTTATGGATTAAGTGGCTTTTTTCAAAGTACAGGTGGTCCATCAAGTTATTCAACCATTACAAAATGGACACCACGTAATAAACGTGGCTCATACCTAGGTTTATGGAATATGTCACATAATATCGGTGGTGCAGCAGCAGCTGGTGTAGCCGTTTTTGGTGCAAATGTGCTGTTTGATGGACACGTAATCGGTATGTTTATCTTCCCATCGGTAATTGCCTTAATTGTTGGTTTTATTGGTTTGCGTTATGGTTCTGATTCCCCAGAAGCCTATGGTTTAGGGAAAGTTGAAGAACTGTTTGAAGAGCCATTGAGTGAAGAAGATCTTGATGCCGAAGAAAATAAACTAACAAAATGGCAGATCTTTGTGCAATATATTCTAAAAAATCCAGTAATTTGGTTGCTTTGTTTTGCAAATATTTTCTTGTATATCGTACGCATTGGGATTGATCAATGGTCACCTGTTTATGCTTATGAAGTATTAGGCTTCTCGAAAGATTATGCTATTTCTGGTTTTGCCTTGTTTGAAATTGGGGCATTAGTAGGAACATTAATGTGGGGAGCTTTATCCGATTTAGCGAATGGACGCCGTGCCTTGGTTGCTTGTGTTGCTTTAATTGCAATTGTGTTTGCTCTTTCACTTTATCAATTTGCAAATAGTGAAGTGATGTATTTAGCCTCAATGTTTATTTTAGGCTTTTTAGTTTTCGGGCCACAACTTTTAATTGGGGTTGCTGCTGTTGGCTTTGTACCGAAAAAAGCAATTAGTGTCGCTGATGGGGTTAAAGGTACTTTTGCCTATTTAATTGGTGATAGTTTTGCAAAATTAGGTTTAGGTATGATCGCAGATGGCACCCCAATTTTTGGATTAACAGGTTGGAGTGGTACTTTTGCTGCATTAGACGTTTCAGCGATAGCTTGTACCGCTTTACTTGCCATTGTGGCGATTGCTGAAGAACGTAAAATTCGCTATTTAAAACGTCAAAAATCGACTAAATAGATAAAAACGTCAATAAATAGAAAGTTAAATACCTAGCAATTTATGCTAGGTATTTTTATTTCGTTAGAATCAAGGATGGTTAAATAATTGCTTTGAACTAATATTTTATACTGAAAAATGCTTTTTTGTAATATACTAAACTACATAATTTGTCTTTTTTAGCATAATATGTTAGTATGTTTCTAATTTGTACACCACATCTTGAACGCTTTTTAGAATTACACGAGATAGGTTTATTGTGAATGGGAAAGTTATAGATACTTATATTGGTATTGATAGCATTTGACCAATTCAATCAATCTTAAATTTCATACCATTATCAGAACTAAATTTAGTCTGAACCTTATATAAAAATTTCTTTATAAAATATAGTGTTACAAATTATTTTGAATGTTAAATGGGAGCTAATTTTGACTATTCTACATAATTTGCGTACTTCAAGTACGTTTAGAACGCCGATATTCCTACCGAGTATCATTTTTATTTTTGCTGTTGTTATTTTTTGTACTGTTTTTCCTCAGACAGCACAAACTGCTTTAAATAGTACAAAAAGCTGGATTTTTACCCACTTTAGCTGGTTTTATGTCTTAGCCGTATCTATTTTTATTCTCTTTTTAATTTTGCTTTGTGCTGGACGTTTAGGGGATATTAAATTAGGTGGTGAAAATGAAGAGCCAGAATATCCTTTCCTTTCGTGGATGGCAATGTTATTTGCTGCGGGTATGGGAATTGGGTTAATGTATTTTGGTGTTGCAGAGCCAATATTACATTATGCGGCTCCACTCAACCCAGAAGCGACTCAGACGGAACGGATTGAAGATGCGATGTTAATGTCCTTCTATCACTGGGGGATTCACGCTTGGGCAATTTATGCCGTAATTGGACTTGCTTTATCTTATTTTGGCTTTCGTTATAAATTACCTTTAACCATTCGTTCAGGTTTTTATCCATTACTCAAACATCGTATTAGTGGTTTTTGGGGGCATTTAATTGATGTAGTTGCATTATGTAGCACGGTTTTTGGGGTTACCACCACTTTAGGATATGGAGCTTTACAACTTGATGCAGGATTAAATGCTATTGGTTGGATTGATAATCGCAGTTTTTCAACCCTATCGATCATTATTGTGATTGTGATGGTATTAGCGATGATCTCAGCGATTACTGGGGTATCAAAAGGAGTTCGCCGCTTGAGTGAAATTAACTTAGGTATGGCGTTATTGTTATTACTTTTTGTTTTAGTGGTGGGACCAACCTTATATTTTTTCACCAGTTTCTCACAAAATTTAGGTAACTATTTAAGTAATTTGATTAGCTTGAGTTTCCGAACCTTTGCAAATGAACCAGACAAACATAGCTGGTTTAATGCGTGGACGATAGTGTATTGGGCGTGGTGGGTTTCTTGGGCACCATTTGTCGGATTATTTATCGCTAAAATTTCTCGTGGGCGTTCAATCCGTGAATTTATTTTAGGGGTTTTATTTGTTCCTTCCCTATTTAATGCTTTATGGATGACCGTATTTGGTAATAGTGCAATTTGGATTGATGAACAAACTCAAGGTAGTTTAACCGCTTTAAAAGATAATACTGAAGCGTTGTTATTTGGCTTTTTTGATCAGTTACCAGCTGGAATGATTGCTTCAGTGATGGCATTGATTATTATCTCACTATTTTTTGTAACCTCTGCCGATTCAGGTATTTATGTTATTAATAATATTGCCTCACAAGGGAAAGATAAATCGCCAGCTTGGCAAAGTGTTTTCTGGGCGGTGTTGTTAACCTTATTGGCTTTAGCTTTATTACGTTCTGATGGTTTATCTGCATTACAGACTATGACCTTGGTTATCGCTTTACCTTTTACCTTCATTATGTTGCTTCTTTGTGTTGGTTTATGGCAAGGTTTAATGGTTGATAATCAATATTTTACGAAGAAATTTGCCCATGGTAGTGCTTTATGGACTGGAAAAACGTGGAAAGAACGTTTAGAGAAAATCTTAAACCAACCACAACGTGCAGATATTCGTTTATTCTTTAGTAATGTTGTTGAGCCTGCGTTTATAGATATTATGAATGAATTACAGTCTTATGGCTTGAATGCAGAAATTAAACACAAAAATCCAAAATCATTACAAATGGCATTGGTGATTAAGAAAGATAATATTCAGAATTTCTTATATGGAGTACGCTGCCAAAAACGGACATTATCTAATGTTTTAATTGAAGATGATAGTTTGCCACATATTGAAAATCGTAATATTTATGAACCAATTACTTATTTTAATGATGGTCGTGAAGGCTATGATGTCCAATATATGACAAAAGATGAAATGATTGCAGATATTCTCAAGCAATATGAACGTTATATGAGTTTAGTCTTAGATGATACTCACGATCTCATCACCAATGATCTAACCTAACTTAAAAGAAAAGTCTGAAAAATTATTTTCAGACTTTTCAAGTGTTTAAGTTTATAAGATAAAAGGTCTGAATTTTTTCAGACCTTTTCTTTTATTCTAATTCCCCACAAAAACGATACCCTTCACCGTGAATAGTGGCAATTAATTCAGGGGTATCTGGGTGGTCTTCAAAATGTTTACGAATACGGCGAATGGTAACATCAACTGTCCGATCATTTGGACGCAATTCACGTCCAGTCATACGGCGTAACAGTTCATCTCGAGTTTGGATTTTTCCCGGATTTTCACAAAAATGTAACATCGCCCTAAACTCACTACGTGGAAGTTTATGAGGTACCCCTTCAGGGGTGATTAAAGTACGGCTGTTTAAATCCAATGTCCAATTATTAAAGCGGTAGTAATCAGGGTGTTTTTCGTGTTCTCGCCCTTTATCCTGCATTGTCCGTTGTAATAAATTTCTTGCACGGATAGTCAATTCTCTTGGATTGAAAGGTTTAGTAATATAATCATCAGCCCCAATTTCTAAACCAAGAATTTTATCCACTTCATTATCACGTCCAGTTAAGAAAATTAATGCTGTATTTGTGTTTTCTCTTAATTCTCTAGCAAGTAGTAAACCATTTTTACCCGGGAGATTAATATCCATAATAACAAGATCAATATGTTTTGACGTGAGTAAACTGTGCATTTGCACACCATCTGACGCTTCAAATACATTGTATCCTTCGGCTTCAAAAATAGATTTCAAGGTATTACGGGTTACGGGTTCGTCTTCAACGATGAGAATGTGTGGTGTACTCATATTTTTTCCTAAAAATATTATGAGATATAGCAAGATTATATAGTTTAATTAACGAAATATTTTATAGTTCGGGGGTATATCCGACAACTGAAAAATGTTAAATTTGTTACATTTCATTTAATTTTATGATCTTTATCATAAAATCAATGCTTGAGATAAAAAAAACAGCACTAAAGCGTGCTGTTTGATTAGGAATTAATGTTCACGAGTTTTAAAGAATTCAACGTCTGGATAGCGTTCTTGGGTTAAATTTAGGTTTACCATTGTTGGTGCAATGTAAGTTAAATTATCTCCCCCATCAAGTGCTAAGTTTTGTTCATTTTTGCGTTTAAATTCTTCAAATTTTTTCCCATCAGCACATTCAACCCAACGAGCGGTTGCTACATTAACAGTTTCATACACCGCTTCAACGTTATATTCACTTTTTAGTCGAGCAACAACAACATCAAATTGAAGAACACCAACCGCACCAACGATTAGATCATTATTCGCTAATGGACGAAAAACCTGCACCGCTCCTTCTTCAGAAAGTTGGACTAAGCCTTTTAATAATTGCTTTTGTTTTAATGGATCTTTTAACCGAATACGGCGGAATAATTCAGGTGCAAAGTTTGGTATGCCCGTAAATTTTAGATCTTCCCCTTGAGTAAAGGTATCACCAATTTGAATGGTACCGTGGTTATGTAACCCAATGATATCACCAGCGTAAGCAGTTTCAGCGTGAGAACGATCGCCTGCCATAAAGGTCAACGCATCGGAAATCACCACATCTTTATTAATTCTAACGTGGCGGAACTTCATCCCTTTTTCATATTTGCCCGAAACAATCCGCATAAAGGCAACACGATCTCGGTGTTTTGGATCCATATTGGCTTGAATTTTGAAGACAAATCCTGTTAGTTTTTCTTCATGTGAGTCAACTAAACGGCTATTTGTTTGGCGAGCTTGAGGAGCTGGCGACCATTCTGTTAAGCCATCTAACATATGATCAACCCCAAAATTACCTAATGCCGTGCCGAAGAAGACAGGAGTTAATTCTCCTTTTAAGAATAGATCTAAATCAAACGGATTGCTTGCCCCTTGCACTAATTCTAGTTCATCTCTTAACTGGCTTGCCAAATCACTACCAACCGCTTGATCTAACTCGGGATTATTTAGCCCTTTAATGATCCGTACTTCTTGGATAGTATGCCCTTGCCCTGTTTGATATAGATAAGTTTCATCTTTATAGAGATGATAAACCCCTTTAAATAGCTTGCCACATCCAATTGGCCAAGTAATAGGAGAACAGTGAATTTTCAAAACACTTTCAACTTCATCTAATAACTCCATCGGATCTCGAATATCACGGTCAAGTTTATTCATAAAAGTTAAAATTGGCGTATCTCGCAACCGTGTTACTTCCATTAATTTAATTGTCCGCTCTTCAACCCCTTTAGCAGAGTCGATCACCATCAGACAACTGTCAACAGCAGTTAAAGTACGATAAGTATCTTCAGAAAAATCTTCGTGTCCAGGAGTATCTAACAAGTTGACTAAACAATCGTTATAAGGAAACTGCATAACAGAGGTGGTAATTGAAATCCCACGTTGTTTTTCCATCTCCATCCAGTCTGATTTAGCGTGCTGACTAGAACCTCGCCCTTTTACCGTTCCAGCGGTTTTAATCGCTTGTCCGTAAAGTAACACTTTTTCAGTAATAGTAGTTTTCCCTGCATCAGGATGCGAGATGATTGCGAAAGTTCTTCGCTTATTGATTTGATTAAGAAAGTTTTGATCTGGCATGGATAACTTCTTTTCGTTCATATACGGATTTGCATATACATTAAGAGATTTTCTCTTGTATTTTAATCCGTAGGTTAATTGTAATTGGAGGGTATTGTCCCTGATCTTCAAATGATAAACAATTAATGATGATCTAATTGGTTACTATTTACTCTCATTACTCTCAGTGGTGTGTTTCTTATAGAGAGAAGAGGTGCTCCAATGTTGATTTTTAACATTATGCTTTTATTCCTCTACTAGAGCTTAATCCTTTCTAAATGCTGTTTACAAAGAGAATAGATACACTGAAATCTAGATCACTACTTTGATAAACAGCATTGCGATAGATTGTAATTTTTATATTTGCCCACCTATCCCTTTGAATTTTTGAATAAAATCTGAGATTTTTTGGAAAACAGTTTGCTTTTTCGTTCGATATTGTGGATTCAAAGGGCTAAGTTTTGGTAATGCTTCATTCAGTTCTATACCATTTTCAGAGGCATAGCCTCGTTTAAGTGATGTGGATATATAGCGTTTAGCGGCGTCTTCATTGAGTTTTTCAGTGGCAATGATGGTATCGGCTTCATGTTTTTGTTCTGCTTGGGCAAACTTGAAAAAAGCATCAATAATACTAGCCTTATCATTGAATTCATCCAGATCTGTTTGGTTAATAAAATCGACTATTAAGCTCTCTTTCGCCCTATTATCAAGACCACCTCGAATTATACGACAGGCTTCTTCAATCACATCTTCTTTGGATTTGTTTTTCTGATTGTGGTCAAAAATCAGTTCAAGAATATAATCAAGGTTAATTTCTTGAGATTTAAGTAAATCAACCTCAAAGACGACATCTTCCCAATTTATAGTTGACTTATCTTTCTCCTGACCTGTATTTTCACGGCGTAGCCAATCACGAATATCATTATAAGTAGAGCGATAATCTTGGATAGCTCGTTCACTTAGCATATTGATGGTTTGTATTGCCTTAATATCATCATCGTTTAGATAGTGCCTTAACTTAAATTCTTCAACAGCTTGTTCATCACTGGTATCTAAGTTTTGTAAGGCTTTTAAAGCAGCAAATTGATCGTAGTTTTGTAAAATATTTTCTGCTTTTAGGTATTCATTAAAAAGTTTGACAAAGTCTTTCTTATCTTGTTCTTTTTCAATATTTTGTGGGTTTGGAAAGCGTTCTTGCAAGGCTTTTATAATATCAATAAAGCCTTGACGTGCTTGGTTAGTAGCAATATCGTTAAAGCCTTCCATATATTCTTTGTAACTCTTTTCCAGTACCACCTCTTTAGTATTTTCATTACCAAATAGAGTAATAGCATCAATGGTTGCTTGCTCTAGATCTCGGAAAGTAACAATATTACCAAAGGTTTTAGTTGCGTCATAAATACGGTTAGTACGAGAAAATGCCTGTATCAAACCGTGATAGCGTAAATTTTTATCAACAAATAAAGTATTGAGTGTAGGGGCATCAAAGCCTGTCAAAAACATACCGACCACTATCAACAAATCTATTTCTTGATGCCTAACTCGCTTGGCAAGATCACGGTAGTAATTTTGAAAGCCATTACTATCCACGTCATAGTTAGATTTAAACATCGCATTGTAATCTTTAATCGCAGCACTCAAGAACTCTTTCGCACTGCTATTCATCACACTCACTTCATAGCTTTCATCTGGGATATCACCAATGGCATCTTGTTCTTCGTTAGCCGCAAATGAGAATATCGTTGCGATACGTAAAGGTTTTTTTGTTTGTTTATTCTCAGCTTGTAATGTTTTAAAGGTTTCATAATATGCTTTAGCGGCATCGACACTACTTACCGCAAACATGGCATTAAACCCTTTTCCACTCGAATCATTTCGATGCGTTTTTTGATTAAAATGGTTCAGAATGTATTGTGAGATTTCACGGATTCGCTCTGGATGTAAAAATGCTTGTTTATTTTCGGCTGTACTGAGTTTTTTGTCATCTTGTTCAGTCTCAATGTGTTTAAATTTTGGGCGAACATCGTTATAGTCCACTTTGAATTTAAGCACTTTTTCATCACGAATCGCATCAGTGATCACATAAGAGTGTAATTGCCGACCGAATACGTCCTTCGTGGTTTTACCATCTAGAGAGTTTTGTTCGAAAATTGGTGTACCTGTAAAGCCAAACTGATAGTATTTTTTAAATTTCTTCTGTAGGTTTTTCTGTGCTTCACCGAATTGACTTCGATGGCATTCATCAAAAATAAATACAACTTGCTTATTGTAGATAGGTAAATCACTCTCACTTTTGATTAAGTTGTTGAGTTTCTGGATAGTGGTTACCACAATTTTATTGTCATTCTTATCAAGGTTACGTTTAAGCCCTGCGGTACTGTCTGAACCGTTTACACTATCAGGTGAGAAACGTTGGTATTCTTTCATCGTCTGATAGTCAAGATCTTTTCTATCCACCACAAAGAAGACTTTATCTATAAAGTCTAAATTTGTTGCTAATTGTGCCGCTTTGAAACTGGTAAGGGTTTTTCCTGAACCAGTGGTATGCCAAATATATCCGCCGCTTTCAGTGCTACTCCAATTCTTGCTGTTAAAAGCACTTTTTATCTTCCATAAAATACGCTCGGTAGCTGCAATTTGGTAAGGACGCATCACGAGTAAGGTATTGCTGACATCAAATACCGAGTAACGCAAGATCACTTCAAGTAACGTTTCTTTTTGGAAAAAGGTAGCGGTAAAGTCTTTCAGATCCTTAATGAGAGTATTGTCTGATTTTGCCCAATTCATCGTAAAATCGAAACTGTTCTTATCACGTTTCGTGGTATTGGCAAAATAGCGAGTATCTGTGCCATTTGAGATTACAAAAAGTTGTAAGTACTTGTACAACGAATTTTCAGCATTAAAGCTCTCTTTGCTGTATCGGTGTGTTTGGTTAAAGGCTTCTCGAATTGCTACACCACGTTTCTTCAATTCAATTTCAACTAAAGGCAAGCCATTGACTAAAATTGTTACATCATAACGGTTGGTATAGCTTCCTGTTTGTGTGAACTGATTAATAACTTGCACTTTATTGCGAGCAATGGTTTTCTTATCGAACAGGTAGATGTTTTCGATATGCCCATCATCAAAGACAAAATCGAAAATATAATCACTGTGCACTTTACGGGTTTTGTCAATGATCGTATCGTTTTTTGGGGTTAAGTATTGTTCACAAAAGCGAATCCATTCAG
This sequence comes from Mergibacter septicus, assembly GCF_003265225.1. Taxonomy (NCBI): domain Bacteria; kingdom Pseudomonadati; phylum Pseudomonadota; class Gammaproteobacteria; order Pasteurellales; family Pasteurellaceae; genus Mergibacter; species Mergibacter septicus. The sequence continues at coordinate 299,835 of NZ_CP022013.1, forward strand.
CATCAGTAAACTCAACGTCATTTAGGCTTTGTAATTGGGTGCGGATATTCGCTAACATCGCCTCTTGAGAATTTAATTGTAGATACTCATAGCCTTGGTTTTTGAGATCCCGAATTAGCTCACGTTCTAAATCTGCTTCTGTTTGATAGCCCTCAGCAACTTGGTC